>JALRCK010000009.1 GCA_023262305.1 Deltaproteobacteria bacterium | reverse complement strand
GAGTGTTGTGCAAAGACTCCAGTCAAAACGATTTATAAGATCGCTGTTGAGCGAACAGGGGACCTAATTGAGATATCAGTAATCGGCTCCGGGTTTCTCAAGCAGATGGTTAGGAATATCGTTGGCACTCTCGTCGATATCGGGCGGGGACATCTTGAGCGAGATGCCCTGCCGCGTATCTTAGAGTCCCGAAACCGCCGCCTCGCGGGAGTTACGGCGCCTCCGCATGGATTGTGCATGGAGTGGGTGTCGTACGAGCAGGTGCCAGCCGCGCTAACCGCGGGGATCCCCGAAGAGCGAGATGTAGAGGAAGATAAAGCAGGCTGAGATATCCTCCAGCAGGAGGAAGAGTCCGTGACTGCCTTGGAATACCCACGCCAGGAGCACAGCGAGCGTGAGAAGATTCCACGCTGCAATGTAGAGCAACCCCATGCCATAGCCACCCCGAATGAGGGAGATGTCCGTTTGGATGGGAGAGATGTCACGCATATTGAGGAGGAGATCGATTCCGTAGCCACACCCAACTACGGCGACTGCAACTTGCCGATCCTCGCGAAAAAAGATCAGAGCCGCGAGCACGGCCAGAAAGGTAAAGACGGGGGTAATGTACGGCGCAAGGGAGATGAACGCGTTGTAATGCGCGGTGCGTTTAGAATAGGCATATGCGTAGTGTCCGGAGTCCCGCCCGATCTTTAGTCCCCGATGACGATTTCCTACGAGGTTGGAGATGAGGGAATGTTTGAACTCGTGGATCAGCACAGAGAGGTGTCCGCGAATACATAGCTGAGCCAGTACGGCTCCTATTAGAACGGTCACGAAGAAGCGAGTCGTGCAGGTATAGTCAGCTGCCCTCACACGATACAAGGTGACGCTCGTAAAGAGGATGCCGGTTGGAAGGAGTGCCAGGAGCGAGAGGAAAAACGCAAAGCCGCCCACAAGCGACTCTTTCTGTTCCGATTGCCCGACCTCTTCCTCCGCGCTCGGCTCGTGGGCCTCTGAGGGCTCGATCTCATCGTCATCGGGATATCGGTTCATAACCACACTATGATACGCGTCTCCCAAGATCTCGGTAAACCGGTTTTTTGCTGACGCGGTGCGAGCCGGAAATGGCTCAGCAATCGTACGTGGCATGAGTGGTTTGGCTCTGTTCCGCCCCATGGCGGTGGCAGCTCAGGCGAGGGGCCCCTCAGGCACTGATTATACGTTAAGGTTGGCGCCTTATACCCCATGTCTCTACCACCGTCTTTCAATCCTTCGAGTCAACCACCGTCCCAAACGCCATTCTACTCGAAGTCGGTCAGTTTTTTGCTCCTGTGCATCCTACAAGCTGAAGAGAACTCTTGCCCGGGAGTAATATGTGAGCCAGTCCTTGCAGCGGGACGAGGTGTAATTTTATGACGATGCATAGAGATTCCCCGACACTACCGGCGGTGCTGAATGAGCACTACTCAGGAGACTCAGCGTCACTCCTGCATCGAACTGTGTATCCACCATCGTTACGAAGCGTTCATTTCGGGTCCCTCACCGTGCGGTTACTCCAACGAATCAGTGATTCATCGTTCGACTACCAGTGTGTGAGGGTAGGCGTATGAGTTACGATACCCTCACTATTCTTGTTACTCTCTACACCGACTGGTAGTCGATAAAGGCATCTCTCTACAAGCTCAATGTGGTTGCAGCGGAGATATCAGTGCAACACCTTCGCGTTGTTGTTGTCGACGATGGGTCTCTCTCAGGTCACGAGACCGCCCTTCATTCGCTTGCGCACGATCGAATTGAATCGATAGAGGTAGTGCGGTCTGTCCGGAATATGGGACATCAGCGCGCCATAGCGATAGGGCTCGTTCACCTCTACTGTATTCAGAACCGGGCAGGAGAGATCGTGGGTTTGTCTTGAGCCCGATCCCTCATTTGTGAACATCCTTGAGGAAAAGCTTGGCAGCGCTAAAAATGTAGAGGTTGTGGCGGGAACGCTTGATGTCCTCTGGACTTCAGGCAACTTCTCGCTCCTTCGATGTTATTATCTACATGGATGTCCTCGAGCACATAGAGGATGACCGATCACAGTTGGCTCGGGCCGCTGCGCTGCTCAAGCCAAATGGACGGCTTGTTGTTCTTTCGCCCGCACATCAATGGCTCTTTAGTGAATTCGATGCGTGTATCGGCCATGTCAGGAGGTATACCAGAGAGAGCCTTAGAAGTATCGCCCCACCGTCGGTGCAGGAGGAATCAATCCGCTATTTAGATTCAGTTGGGCTGGTCCTCTCCCTTGCGAATAGGGTCCTGCTGAAACAATCAATGCCGACATAGCAGCAAATAAAGGCATGGGACACCTACTTTATCCCTCTCTCCCGCATCGTTGATCCCGTAATCCGCTACAGTTTTGGCAAATCGGTGCTCGCAGTTTGGAAGAAGGGGTAAATCTGAGTTCGGCTGAAGATGAGGAGCGTGTTTAAAAAGAGTTTTGTTGACAAGTTCTCAAGCGTCAAAGATGGGCGGGATAATCCCATGCCTGTGGATGCGCGCCCCCTCATGTCCGATCCTGGTAGACGTGACAATCGAGAAGATTCTTGTGACGACGGGGCAACCTCGGGACCTGCTCGGGTGACAAGTAGGCAGCGTTTCATAATCGGTGTGTAGGAATAAATTCTACGCGCATTTCTTCCTCAAAGCCGAAATGGACGAGTGTGCAAAGCTAATTCACAGCTCAGGAACAAAATATTTCTTCCAGGAGCACACCAACTTCCAGCACTATGGAAATCTGGTATCAGATCATATGAGGGACGTGATTGATAATCCCGTCAACAAGTTCAAGCTGTATAAACACCTGAATCTGATCGACGTTTACGAGGTGGAGAGGTAGGGCGTTCGGCATCCCCGGCACGCTTCCAGCACGTTAACTCACGTCGACAGATCGGTCCCTGCGTTTTCGGGAGCTAAAAGCCCAAGACGCCGCCAAGTGGTGACTTCTTCCCCGTGCCATCCTTCTTGCCGCCGAGCGCCTTTTGAAGGAGTGAACCTGCCTTCTCCTCGAGGATTTTTCCACCGGCGCCCTGAAGGAGCTTCGAGATATCGGGCAAGACAACAAGTTTTGGGCTACGCCCCTGAATGACCACTGGGATGGCGAGCATCTTTTTGGGGTTGAGCATGGCGGTGATGGTCTTTGAGCGTTTTGCGAGTGAGGCTGAGATCTCTGCGTTTAATGTAAAGGTAGACGAAAGGTTGAGATCTCCCGCCATCGACATCGTTCCATTGCTCTCTAGGATGAAGGCGTCACTCGTTGCTGTGAGTGCACGTAGAGTAATCACACCCCCATTCAAGGAGTAGTCGGCCTTAAGCTCTTTCACCTTCGTATCAGGATCGTTGAAGTACTTTTGGTGCTCTGGGGCGATGTTGGAGCGGAGCGACCCTTCAAGGAGTGGGATCCCTGAAACCTTGGTCAAAATGAGGTTGGGAATGTTCGCTCCTTTAAGCACGAAGTCCTTAACCAGGATGTCGCCAGGACCGGAGATCGACCGAGCTACGTCACCCGATAGGTTGCCTGAGAAATTACCCCTGGCACTTGTGATCGTACCGGAGATGGTTTGAGCAACAGAGGGTTGAGATATCTTGAGGAGATCTCCGATAGAGAGGGTTGCGAGGGCGGGTTGGGTTGAGAAGGCCTGGTTGCCCGAACGTTGCATGGTCACGGGTGCGTTAATGGTCCCACCAAGACCTTTCACTGAGAGCGATGAGACCGCGATGGAGGCCTGGGTTATGCGGGCATTCGTTGCAAGGATAAGGGGTAGTTCCTGAAAATTGAACTTCAGCCCTGAGGTGTTGATTAAGAGATCCGCGGGAGAGCCTTGAACCGAGAGCTCTCCGTTGAGGCCCCGCACCTTTTGCCCACTTGGAAGGTCGGCGTTGATGTCGCGAAGTGAGATCGGTCCACGCACAGCGGGTTGGGCCGAGCCGGAAAGTGTGACCACCATATTAGTTGAGAGCGAGCCCGAGAGATTCATCGTGGCTAGGGCAGGAGCTGTTGTTTTTAAGAGTGCCGCAAGCCGTTTGAGGTCTATCCCTTTCGAGCTTACGGAGAGGGTTCCCTGTGAGGAGGCGGTCTCAAGGGCTCCTTCGGCGTGAAGGTTGCCGACATCTGAGGCTATGTCGAAGGATGTAATTGAGAGCTTGCTGGTATCTTGGGCGAATACGATCTCCTTGCCCGTGAAGGTTAGAGGGGGAAGCTTGGCAGCGGTGAATGAGAGGTTGAGCGCGGGGACCGCAACCTCTTTGCCGCGAACTGCTATGCCAGCGTCCAAGTTGATGGCCCTGATAGGAGTCACTGAGCGGCTGATCTTGTCGTCGATCGTAATCTCCCCGTTCGATATCGCTATGCGGGCGAGTGTGATTTCGAGGGATTTAGAATCACTGCTTTGTGAGGGATTCGTTGGTGCGGTTTGTGGCGGAGGCGCGCTCTGAGAGGAGGGTGATTGCGGGAGTCCCTGCACCCTTGTGCCGCTGGCATCCTTAATTAGGGTTATCTTCGGGCTCTCGATCTCAAGGTTGGATATCTCAAGCTTTTTGTCTAAGAGGGGGCGCAGGGCAACTGATGCGTGAAGCGCGCCTAGTGAGAGTGCTGAACTCTTTCCATCTGGCGCGAGGATCTTCGCCTCAGACACAGAGAGCTTCGCAGAGGGGAAGACCGATGCGGAGATCTCTCCCAGCGATACGGGGGCTCCCACAAAGCTTGAGGCCTGTTTCTCAATCTGGGGGCGCAAGGTGGCAACGATGTCGTTGAGCTTGTAGACGATAAGCGCCGCCGAGCCAAAGACGAGGACGAGGATAACGGTGAGCGAGAGCAATACGAACTTCTTCATAGGATTTTAGATGTGCAGTAGTTGTGTTGGATGATGATAGGAGTAGGTGACGGGACCTGCAAGGGTTGTGTTGGGGCAGAGACTGGCACCAGCGCCCGGCTCACTTACTCTCGTCATTACCATCGTGCCCGCTATCGCCCTCATCGTCGCTGTCTTGGTCTCCACCCGCCGAATCGTCTGAGTCGTGATCGGTCGCCTGGGTGGCATCTCCCCCGTCCGTCTCCTGAGAGTCGCCAGTTCCGTCATTGTCATCATCAGAATCCTGCGCGTCTGGAGTACCGTCGTTATCATCGTCGGAATCGCTCGCGTCCGCTTGACCATCATGATCTGAGTCATCGCTTGCGGCGGCCTCATTACCATCATCTTGGGCATCTGGTGTCCCATCCCCGTCGTCATCGCTATCTTGAGCATCTGCGGTGCCATCGTTGTCGTCGTCGTTATCCTGTGCGTCAGCGGTGCCGTCGTGGTCGGCGTCGTGAGTCTCTTGGTCATCAGGGACGCCATCGTTATCATCATCTACGTCCTTGGCGTCGAGGGCTCCATCGTTGTCATCGTCAGTATCCTGCTCATCGTCGATGCCGTCGCCGTCGCTATCGATATCCAGATCGAGATCGCCGTCGTTTTCAAGCGCAAGATCTATCTCACCCCTGTCGCTCACGCTTAGGTCGACAAGTTCGATCTCCTCTGAGGAGGTTTCCGTTACAACCTCGGCTTGGACGTCGAAGTCATCGAGGTTCGGATCGTTGTCACTCAGTGAGACTACCCCCGTATCATCCATATCGGCGTTAAACTGAAAGCCATCCGTCAGGGTGAAGCCACTCACTTCATAAAAGGCGTTCGGTCCTGATCGATCGCTCGCTACGATCAGGGTGGGCTTCTGGGAACCTCCTGCCTGATATGAAAAGCCCGACGTGCCGATAGTGAAGACCTGGGGCTTTGTGTTCGAGAGGGCGATGTTTGAAACGCCGTATGCCTCGCCGAGCCCGAAGATAAAGAGGTTTGTGAGCGAGCCAATGGGGCTACCACCGTCGTCCACGAGCTGCACGTCGTATTGCTCGTTACCTGGAAGTCGTACGTAGCATCCCCGCGAGCCTCTCAGTGTGGTCATGGACGCGCCGGTTATGTCGTTTTGCTGACCGTTCTTTCTGCCTGAGAGTTGCTTCTTATCTTTCTTTCGGGTCGCTTGGATCTGCGAGCATCGATTCGGGGTGATGATGGAGTATGAGTCGGTGGCGATCGAGGGTTTACGGGGATGGTGTGGAGTCCGTGCTGGACTCGCCGGCGCGCGGGGAGGGGTGCGCGAGCCACAAAAGGGGCACGCGAGGGGCTCATAACGGGACGAGAGAAGGGTGAGATCCATCGAACCCTGACCTCCCTCCCATGGAGCTGGATCCTCCTTAGGATTGAGCGCGGCTCCGGCGTACATCCAGCTCCCTTTTTTCGTATCGACTTCGACAAACTTTTCCGCGCCAGCGTAGTTATTGTCGTACACATAGATTCGATACACTCCATCAGCGAGTTGCGTCACCAGGTATGGTGTAATCGCGTGGCCGCCGTCAGGACCATAGATTCCGAGAGTCGGATAATCCTTCCCCGCTGAGAGTGTCGAGATGATTGAATCGACGATCTTCTGAAGTGGCCACTGCTGAGTTTCAGCGGTCTTTGACTGAACAGGCTCAATCGCTTGTGTCGCGAAGTAGGTCGAGATTGTTGTCATGAGCTCCCTATCCCTCGGGCTCAGGTCAAACGCTTGCTTCGCTCCGTAGTCTACCGGTTGCTCTTGTTTGATATGAAATGCAGCGCTCATGGCGGCCATGCCTTCGCAATGACCACCCTTCATCATCTCGTTCATCTCCTTGATCCACGCCTTGGCCGCTGGGGTTGGGATGCACGTATCTCCATTCCAACGGGCGCACACTCGCTCACCAAAAAGATCAACGGCGTCATTCGGTGTGAGATCTGAGTGGGGGTACTCGTCACCGCCCCAGTTTGCGAAACCGAACCCGTTTGGCTTTGGTCGAAAACCGCTGTCAGCGAGAACCTTTCCCTGCACGCCTTGGTCAGCGGCGTGGGTAGCGATGACGGGGAGAAGCGTAAGGCTTAGTGAGAAAAGGGAGAGTACAAAGATTCGGGCGAAACGTTGCATAGAGAGGTCCCTCACGAAAGGAATTTGCGAGACTTTGTCACCATTTTTGACGGAAGTCACCACGCTTCTGTGCTAAAAAGTATCCAAGAGGGGCGTAGTAGTCCGCCGTTTCACGTGGCCGCCCGCTCGTATATGAGTGAGGGCATCAAGCCTTGGGTGAGGAGGGACCTTGCAACGGATACCAGTTGCTTCGGTAAGCTCGTGAAAAGCTTGTCACGGGGAAGGGGCTCTTTAGGGAAACAAAAAAGTGTCGGGGCTGGGTAACGAGGCGTCCTTGCCCATCCCGTGCTCGATAGGCACAATAGCCGGTGGTCAGGAGAAACTATGAGTGATTTTGTCATCGCCAAGAAGATCGAAACCTTTTGCAAGATCGGATGCACTGCTGAAGAGCGGGCATTCCCTCAGCGGCTTCTTGTGTCCGCGCGTCTTGGGGTAGACACCCGACAGGCGGCGAGCACGGCAGAGCTGGGTGATTCCGTATGCTATGCCACGGTGTGTGCGCTCGTGCGAGAGCTTGCGAGCTCGCGCTCCTGGGTTCTTGTGGAGGAGTTGGCCGAGACGTGCGCGTCGCGGCTCTTCGAGCATTTCGCTCTTATCTCGGATGTGAACCTCGTCGTTGAGAAATTCGTCCTGCCAGGCGTGGAGTGGACTGGGATAGAGATCAACCGGCGGCGACAGTAGTTAACCTAGCGATTCCCGCGACGGGCTGCGCGAGCTTGTTCCGCGCTCTTCAACGCGGCTCGGGCGCCTTTTGAGTCTATGCATCGTAACGCGTACGCGGCGGAACTGGCGACTCCCACGTTCTCGTCGTACATGAGTTGCGCTATCCGTGGTACAGCCGAGTCTGCTTTGTGCCCGCACTTAGAGATAAGGAGGAGAGCTTTGTTTCGTTCGCTCGCTTTCTCGCTGTAGAGCGCTTTGAGAGCACTTGGAAGCGATCGGTCGTCACAACATCCTGTTGTGGATATGATAGCTACGACAGGAACCACCAATCTTGCCAAGGAACCCCCTCGCGGCAGGTTGACGCGTCGGCAACGACGAGTGCTGCCGATACCCGAATGGGTGTCGAGATGTCGTGACAGATTCCGCCTGAGAGCAGCGGTTTGTGGGAGGACGACGCCCGCCAGCGCCTCGCAGGGTACGAACACACAGCGGGAGCCGTTGCCTCACAAGAGCCGCGGCGAGCCGAATCCAGGACGGAGCTACCCGAACCAGTGTGTCCTTCGGGGGTGAGGTGGGAGTGGCGGACGGTGTCTTGATGGTCACAGACCGGGGATTGTGACCCTGGTGTTGATGGGTGGCAAGAGAGATTGCTGCTTGTGTTTGAGATCGAACGACTGGCTCAGGGGTGGCTACGCTGAGTGGTAGTGTCCCAGGCTGGCGGTGGGGCACGAGCTCGGCGGTCCGCGAGTTGTCGTTGAGAGCACGGGAGAGAGCGGGGGCGAGTAGGTTGGGACCGGGTGTAATCAACGACTTACCCTCGATGCCTATACGCACATGGTAATATAAGGTAACCTCCCTCCCACAAACGGAGCTTACTATAGGATGTCATTACGAATAGTTATCAGCGCTGGAGAGGTGTCCGGCGACCGCCACCTTGCGAAGGTTGTTGCAGCGCTTAAGGCGTCGCACCCTGAGTGTGAGGTTCGGGGGATGGCTGGGCCAGAGTGTCAGCGCGCGGGCGCGGAGCTCCTCGTTGATTGCTATCGCACTGGAGCAACGATGGGATTCGCTGAGATCGTTCGCTCCCTCTCGAAGATACTCAACTCATTCAAGACGATCTCGAAGTTGATCACTGAGTGGCGACCCCATCTCCTGGTACTCGTTGATTATCCCGACTTTAATCTCAGGCTGGCTAAAGTTGCGCATCAGGCCGGAGTCAAGGTTTTGTACTACATTCCACCAAAGGTATGGGCGTGGCGATCAGGCCGGGTCGTGCAGATAAAATCGAACGTTGATCGGGTGGCCGCGATCTTTCCCTTTGAGCGTGCTTTCTACGCCACGCACGGTTATCAGAATGTGACCTATGTAGGGAACCCACTCGGAGATCGTCTCAGTGATGCTGCATACGACAGGTCGAACACGCTCCTTCTCCTTCCCGGAAGCCGCAAGTTCGAGGTGGACCGCATATTGCCCCCGATGTTGCGGGTTTTTGAGCGCGTCAGAGCCTCAAGGCCAGGGCTTACAGCGCGCGTGGTGGTTGCTCCTAATATGAATCTTGAGAACCTTAAGGCGGTGTCATCTACAATCGTAAGCACGGATACGCTGGCCGCAGTATCGTGGAGTCAGGGTGACGCTCTCGAAGAGATGAAGAGGGCGAGGGCAGGAATTCTCAAGTCGGGCACCTGTAACCTTGAGGGCGCTGTTGCCGGGCTTCCGTTTGTCTCGGTGTATAGTGGTTCGATGATAACCAAGGTGATAACCTCCATCCTCTTGCGAATTAAGGAGTATTCGCCCGTGAACATCATGCGCTCCGGGACGGTGCGTGAGGTGTTTGGTGTGACTATCGACGAGGTTGCTCTGGAGCGAGAGGTCGTGAAGGTTCTCGACGAGGGGGCGGACCGAGAAAAGTTACTTTCTGGATTAACAGAGGTTCGTGAGAGCCTCAAGAGCTTTGACCCTCAGGATGGGATGGATAATTGCGCCACGGTTGCTCAGCGAGTTGCTCATCTGATCTTCTCCATGTCGAGTGAAGGTAAGAGCGCCGCGAGCACACACAATCATCAGGGGGCTGAGAACGGATAATGTACGGGCGAGTTTTACACTATTTGAAAGCCCACAAGGCTGGTTTCTTCAGCGCGCTAGCGTGCATGGTCATTTTTGGCGCGACTGATGGAGTGGTCCCGTTTCTGGTGAAGTACATCCTCGATGGGGTCTTCACCAACCGGAATGAGAAACTTCTGTGGATCCTCCCCGGAGTGATTATGGGGTTCGCGCTCGTGCGTGCAGCGAGCGATTTCGGACAACAATTCCTCATGGCTCGCGTTGGTCACCGAGTCACGGAGGATATTCGAAACGATGTGAACCGCCACGTCCTCTCGTTGTCCCCCGATTTCTTCGTGCGTCATTCGACGGGAGAGCTCCTCTCTCGTGTGACGAGTGATGTGTTGCTTATTAGGACCCTCCTCACCGATTCGTCTGCTACCATCATCCGCGATCTGATTCGGTTGATCGCGCTGATGGGGTCGTGCTTCTACCTCGACCCGACGCTCTCTGTGATCGCTGTGATTTTCTTCCCCATGGCAGGTGTTCCGATCGCACAGATAGGAAAGAAGATTCGTCGCCTCTCAAAGCGTGGTCAGGACGCTATCGGAGAGCTCTCCGCGCTCTTTCAGGAGAGTATGCAGGGTCATCGTGTAGTGAAGATATTCTGCCGGGAGGAGTTTGAGCAGGAGCGCTTTGAGCGCGGGAATCACGAGCTTACGAAGACCTTCATTAAGTCTGAGCGTATGCGCGCCGCGGCGGGGCCGATCAACGAGGTGTTGGCGAGTCTGGCGATCTCCGGGGTTCTCATGTACGGAGGGTACACCGTTATCTCCGGCGTGAGGTCCTCGGGCGAGTTTATGGCGTTCCTTGTCTCGGTATTCTTGATGTACGAGCCTTTCAAGAAGCTCACCCGAGTAAACGCCACCATTCAGCAGGGCTTGGCTGGCGCGCAGCGTATCTTTGAGATTATCGATACAAAACCTTCGGTGACGGAGCCCGAAGTCGTTAAGGAGTTGCCGCAACGATACGATCTTGAATTTAGGAATGTCGCCTACGAGTATCCAGCCCGAAACGGTGGGGATGAGATGACACAGGCTCTGGGCGACATTTCGCTTGTCATCCCTGAAGGAAAGAAGGTTGCACTTGTTGGGTTCTCCGGTGCTGGAAAGAGCACGATGGTTGATCTTATTCCTCGCTTCATTGACCCCTCAGCGGGAGCTGTGTTGCTTGGCGGAGTAGACCTCCGAGAGCTTTCGCTCTCCGGTCTGCGTGGACGCATGGCGATGGTGGGGCAGCACACCTTCCTTTTCAACGACACCATCTTCAACAACATCGCCTACGGACGCCCTAATGCCTCGCATGCTGAAGTTGAAGCGGCAGCCAAGGCTGCTTTCGCTTATGATTTTATCAAGCAGCTCCCTTCCGGATTCGAGAGCCTCGTTGGCGAAGGGGGAATGACACTCTCGGGTGGAGAGCGCCAGCGCCTCGCTATCGCGAGAGCGATCCTCAAGAACGCTCCTATCTTGATCCTTGATGAGGCAACCGCCTCGCTCGACAACCGTGCTGAGCGCGAGGTGCAGTCGGCGATCGAAGCGCTTGAACAGGGGCGAACAACGGTGGTGATAGCCCATCGCCTCTCGACTATTCAGGATGCGGACCTGATCGTGGTTATGAGCAAGGGGCGCATCGTTGAGCAGGGGACCCACGCAGAGCTGCTCGGAAAGGGTGGCGAGTACTCCCGGTTGCATGCATTGCAGTTCAGGGAGCCGGCCACCGCAGCGATATAGGGCGCGGGTACTCCCGGGCCGGGGTGTTCGCCCCTTCGATGATGCTTCCTTAAGGTCGTTGGGGATGCCGGTCCCAGGGTTCTCGGGTCCTCCATGTCGTACCGCCACAGCGCGGCGAGCCTTAATCGTAATCGAGTGGCAAGATCTTGTTCATCGGGAAGGCTCCACCTGAATGTGGTCCCCAGTAGAATCGTACCATCAAGCTCGTTGTCCACGCCTCTTGCCCGCTCATGTTCGAATACTCGATGCCCTGCATTAATTTGAGGCGGTGCTTGGCGATGTAGTAGTTCACTCCAAGGTAACCGGCTTGATAGTTGTCTCCTGGCGTGAAACCGGATGCCGCTTCATATCGTCTTTGAGGCTTCAGTCCCTGGTCGCCGTTTGAACCCGCAAGCTGGTATCGACTGACGAGCTGCCACTGCCTATTAAGGAAGTAGCTCGGTTGGAGGTTGAGGCCGATGGCGTTTCCGTTCTCGTTATCAAAGCCGCCGGTTATCTCTGCGATTGCAGCAAACTTGCCGATGTGGGAGATGATGGCGGTCGAGACTCCATCACCGAAATAGTTCATGTAGTTTGCGTTCTGATTCGCCTCGCTGTGAATGTAGGAGCCGTAGAGTGTAACGTCGTCAAAGCCCCACTTCTTGCCAAGGTCATAGTAGACCTGAGCGATGTAGGAATATCCCGAGTCGAACTCTACAAAAGCCTCGCCGATATCGGGACCGGTAGCGTTGGTAAAAAATCCTGTATAGTAGGTCAGATTATCAACGACACCTTGAATAGTGATGGACGGGGTGTAGTCAATGATGAACATGTTGGTGAGCATGGCGCGCTCAAGATAGTTTAGGTACCGGCTTGAGACGTTTCTATCGTGGGTAAAGCGGTTTTTCTGCTGTCCGATCGTGAGCACAAGTTCCTTCCTGAAGGCCCACTGAGCCCAGAGCTCCGTGAATCCGTTGTAAAATGGGTCGATGTTCGGAGCGCTCACCATCTGTGCGTGTAGCGTAAGTTTTTGGAACATTTTTGCTTGTGCCCCGAGTCGGAAGCGACGGGTTTCGTAGAAGTCGCTCTCACCTACGTTGGCTTCCGTCCAGTGGTACTGACCCTGGTAGCGACCGAGGAGCCAGACCTCCTGGACCGTCTCGTTTTTGTCGTTTTTGTATACCCGTCCGAGGCGCTCGAACTCCTTTTCAAAGTCCAGGGGGCCGGCGTCTTGAGCTTTTGGGTCGCTCCCCGAGGCATCAAGGTACGGTGTGGTGCTATATTGGCTATCCGTGGTGGTGGTCGGCTGCGATAAAACCTCAGAGCACGGGAGAAGACCGATCAAGAGAAGCGCAACGAATACTCTCATCTGCCGCTGACGCCGTCTCAGCGAGTGGTAGGGGGATGGCGAGGAGAGAGAGTTCGTATCGACAGTTCTCATGAGGAGACCGTCTACACCAGGTCGAGCGGGTTTTCATCATGATCGTGTCTTGCTAGCAACATTCTAACAGAAGTTCCGAAACGCTATGTTATGCGCAGAACTGTTCTCTGTCTCTTCCTAGTGCTCTGGTATCCCGGTTCCGCGTTGTGTGCGAGGCGAAAGGTTCCTCATGCTCAAGAACCGGCCCCCCCGCAGCAGCTCGCCACCCTTCGTGCATCGCGCCCCTCGTACCTGGTAGGGGGGCGGGGAGGGCAACGGGAGGTGAGGTACCTCTCGGTGCGGGTGTCAAATATCGGTGAGGGCATCGCTCAAGACGTCCAAGTCTCTATCGATGGACCCTCTGGTCTCTCATTTCCGCTGCGGGGTCCCAAGCGGCTCGGTCCTCATGCCCATGGGGTGTACATATCCACCGTTCGGGTGCCGAGCGGTGTGGCGCTCCAAACCCATGCGATCGTTACCTGTTCTACTTGTCGAAGGTAGGTCTTTGACGGCATTCCCGTCGCCCGGGTACACTGCCGGGGATGGCTCGAGTGGGGTTCCTCAAAACTGTGCAGATATACGTCTTCGGCTCCTTAGCCGCCGGGCTGATCCGTGTCGTCTACGCCACCATTCGGTGGGAGTGCATAATGCCACCAGGGGTATCCCTGGACGCTCAGAACATATATGCATTTTGGCACGGTAGGATGTTGATGCTTCCCCGTTGGTACCGTAGCCGGGAGAAACGCTCTCTGTACATGCTGATCAGTCAGCATGGCGACGGAAGGTTGATAGCTTTCGCGATTAAGCTCTTGGGGATTCAGTCTGTGGCGGGGTCTTCTACTCGTCGCGGTGTGGCAGCCACCTTGGAGCTCATGCGCCGCCTTGAAGAGGGCGCGAGCATTGGGATCACTCCGGATGGTCCTAAGGGTCCCCGTCATGTATGTAAGAAAGGTGTCGTTACCCTCGCCCAACAGGCCGGTATCACAGTCCTGCCGGTGAGTTACTCGGTGCAGGACAGGTGGATAATTCCATCATGGGATAGGATGATAGTTCCGCGCCCCTTCTCGCGCGGCGTTGTTGTTTTCGGGGAGCCCCTGCGGATCTCGCCCGAAGAGGATCGAAACGAAGCACGAGTGCGAATTCAGGAATCACTTAATGGAATCACAGAGAAAGCAGATGCCTACTGGGATTCTCTCTAGTACCTACCGTGTGGCAACCACCGTTGCCGTGCCCCTCGTAGCTATCGGCATGTCGTGTCATGTCCGCGGACGGAGGCGCTACGGAGAGCGCTTCGGATTCTGGGATGCTGTGCCACATGTGCAGTGGTGGATGCATGGCGCCTCTGTAGGAGAGGTTCAAGGATTACTACCCTTCGTATCGGAGGTACGGAGCGCTGTCGCAGGCGATAAGATCCTACTCACCTCCACCTCGCCGACCGGTCTCGACCGGGCAGGAGAGTCCGTCGATTTTTGTAGGCTTTTGCCGATCGACGCCCCGGTGTGTGTTCGCAGGGCGCTCAGGCAAGTAGGGGGAGCCGACCGATTTGTGCTGGCTGAGACCGAGTTGTGGCCGACCGCACTCGCCGAGCTCCTTGCTCGGGGAATCCCCCTTCATATCGTGAACGGTCGGATCTCTGATTACACCCTCGCATGGTATCGGAGACTCTCTGCGGTCTTTACCCCTCTTCTCTCTCGGGTAGAGAGCGTTTGTGTTGCAGACGAAGCTCAGCGCCAACGCTATCGCGAGCTCGGAGTGAGAGACGAGGTGCTTCATATAACCGGACACACAAAGTACGACACGGAGCCTACAGTGACGTCTGAGAGTGCCCGTGCATCGCTGCGCCGGGAGTTTTTTCATGATGACTCGGTAGATACCCCTCTTGTGGTTTTGGGAAGTCTTCGACCCGGCGAAGAGGCGGGGTGGTTCAACTCGCTACGTTCGCTCGTCCGACAGGGGCGTCGGATAAGAGTTGTCGTAGCTCCCCGGCATATGGAAAAAGTGGAGTATTTTTCGCAGCAACTGAGCGGCATCGGGGTATCGTGGCGCCTGTGGTCTGATACAACACGGTCTGCGTGTGATGTTGTGCTACTCGACACTATGGGGCGACTGGAGGATGCCTACTCCATCGCAGACGTAGCGTTTATAGGAGGAACGCTTGTTGATATCGGTGGTCACAACCCGTTTGAGCCGGCAATGTATGGAGTTCCAGTTGTTGTTGGTCCCTATATTTCCGTCATCCGAGATGTCGTGCAGGAGCTTCGTGCGGATAGTGGTATAATCGAGATATCGGATGGTGTTGAGCTACACGCGCTCCTTGAGCGTGTGCTAGCGCGAGATCCTGCAATCCAAAATATCGGAGATCAGGGGCGGAGAGTGTGGCTGCGACATCGCGGCGCATCCAAGCGAGTCTTATCGGTAATAACTAATGCGTAGAGTTCCCCTCATCTTGTGGTTGCCGCTCAAGGCGTTAAGCCTCCTTTACGGTGTTGTAACGTGCGCGCGTAATCTGCTCTACGACCGAGGGATTCTCCGAAGCTACCTCAGCTCTGTGCCTGTGGTGAGTGTTGGTAACCTCACCGTTGGCGGGAATGGGAAAACCCCACTCTGCCTCTCCATCGTGGATGCGCTGACACAACGTGGACTCAGACCCGTCATCCTATCGCGTGGGTATGGGGGTATCCTGAAGGGGCCTCACATCGTGCAGCCGCATGATTCTCCGAGGTGTGTTGGCGATGAACCGCTTCTGATGGCACGCACTGGTGGAGTTCCCGTGGTTATATCGCGGTCTCGGGTGCTGGGCGCGCGACTGATTGAGCGAGAGGGATTGGGAGATGTCATCGTTCTCGACGATGGATTGCAGCACCGTAAACTCGCACGGCAGATGGATATCATATCTGCGTTTGTTGGAACGGAGGGTTCCGTTGAGAGTTTTTGCGCGGGTGAGCTCCTTCCCCTCGGTCGGTTTCGAGAGAATCGAGATATCGGGATTCGCAGGGCGTCAATCTTTGTGGCTTCGTTTCGGCGGACCCTCTCTGCCGGCGGCGAGGTTCCAGCCGTGGACGATCGCGTGCTTGCGCAGGTGCCGCTAGGTGTTCCGGTGTTTCGCTCGGCGTATGAGTGGATCGGCGTACGGTCTCTGAACGATGGGGCCTCAATCTCCCCACGACCGGTGCTGGCGTTTGCTGGAATAGCAAATCCCCAGGGGTTTTTCACCTCGCTTGAGGAAACCGGATTTGAAGTGGTCAAACGATTTGAATTCGCCGATCACCATGCGTTTACGGAAGACGAGGTCGCTCGACTTGTCGACGAAAACCCAGGTGCTCTCTTCGTGTGCACGGAGAAAGATGGTGTTAAGATCCGCGAAATGAGCGATCGAATTCGTTCGGCGTTCGCAGAGTTCAGAGTGCAGCTCAAGGTGGTTCCCTCTGACACCTTCATCGTGTCGATTCTTCGCGCCATTAAACGGGGATAGGAGAGGGATGCCATCTCACACGGATACACAACGACTAGAATCGCTTCGCCGGCAGGTGTCGCAGGTCACGACCATGCCGGGGGTGTATCTGATGCGCGATGAGCATGGCGAAGTCATCTACGTTGGAAAGGCAAAGGATCTCCGTGCCCGCGTGAGGACCTATTTTTCGGGAGGAGATGGACGCTACCAGATTGAGTATCTCCTGAGTCGAGTCGTCAGTTTTGAAACCATCGTTACGCAGACTGAAGAGCAGGCATTCCTTTTGGAGCGTGACCTCATAACCAAATACAAGCCTCGTTACAACATACGCCTGAAGGATGATCGGGCATACCTTTCGTTGCGAGTTGATGAAAAAGCGGAGTGGCCACGGATAGAACTGGTTCGAAAGCGAACGGATGATGATGCCCGATACTTCGGACCGTACGCTTTTAGCAGCGAGCTGAGAAATCTCCTTGAGGTTATCAAAAAAGTGGTGCCCTTGCGTTCATGCTCGGATGCAGTGCTGTACAACCGACAGCGCCCGTGCCTTGAGTACCAGATTAAGCGGTGTGCAGGACCGTGTTGCCTCAAGGTTTCACATGAAGAGTACCGTGCTTTGGTCAAGCAGGCCATCGGAATTCTTGAGGGTAAGACTTCGGTCATGCTGAAAGACCTCACCGATAAAATGGAACAAGCCGCAGGTGACCTGAAGTTTGAAGAGGCTGCGGCGTGGCGCGATCGAGTCGATGTCCTCCAAGCCTATCAGGCAGGGTATTCGCTTGTTTCCTTCCGTGATGAGGATAGGGATGTGTTCGGCTTGGTGCGTGAGGGGAGCACCGCAGTGCTGTGTGTGATCCTGGTTCGAGGTGGGCGGATGGCTGAAACCAAAACGTTTACGCTCGACGATGTCGGTGTCTCTGACGAGGAATTGCTCGAGAGCGGCATTCAGCAGTTCTATGAGGGGAAGCGAGAGATCCCTCCTGAGATTTTGACTCAAAAGGAGCTTGAGAACGCCTCGATGATCGAGGCGGGCCTTAGTGTTCGTAGGGGCGCCAAGGTCTCGATCCACGCCCCGCAACGTGGCTCAAAGGCACGATTGATAGCTATCGCAGAGTTGAACGCTCGTCACGCATTCGCTGGCTCCTATAGTCAGGACGCCGGATGGAATGGTGTGGCGCAGGCGCTCGCCGATCTCGCCGGA
>JALRCK010000099.1 GCA_023262305.1 Deltaproteobacteria bacterium | reverse complement strand
GCGCGGCCCCTATGGCGGTGCGGTTGGCTACATCGGCTTCGACGGCAACCTCGACACCTGCATCACCATCCGCACCATCGTGTGCCGGGACGGCCGCTGCCACGTGCAGGCCGGCGCCGGTGTGGTGGCCGACTCCGACCCCGAGTCGGAGTTCGAGGAGACCCAGCGCAAGGCCGCCGGGATGTTCCGCGCCATCGAGGTGGCGGCCCAGCAGGAGGACTGGTGACCATGTCCGCGCAGCCGTGCCCGATGAGATTCCGGTCTCTGCAAAGCTCAGGCTCGGTTGGGATGATCCTGCAGCTATTCACATCAACGCTGAGCGAGCTGCCCGAGGAGGAGCCTCATGGATAACGATTCACGGAAGAACGAAGACGCAAGGGTACACCCCGCCAGCATACTGGAAGCCGATAGGTGAGGTTCGCAGGGCGCTTAACATCCCTGTAGTTGCGAACGGCGAGCTTTGGAGCATTGAGGATCTCCGTCGTTGCCAAGAGCAAAGTGGGTGTTGTCACTTTATGGTCGGGCGAGGTGCCCTCGCCGAGCCGGGTTTGGTTACCACTTTGGCGCGGGAACTTGGTATTCCGACCGAGTCGCATCACCTTGAGGTGTGTGGGGGAGATGCCAAGAGGTGGCTCCCCCTTCTCGTCGAGCTGATTGAGGATTCGGTGGAGGCGAGAGAGTCTGAACGACGCACGCTGTCCCGTGTCAAGCAGTGGCTCAACTACGCTCATCACAAGGGCGAAGTTCGGTGGTTTGACGCAGTGAAACGGTTGGAGTCTTTGTCGTCCCTGCTCTCGTCGCTCAGAAATCTGGCGGAAGTTCCTAACGACCAGCGGGTCCGGAGAGCGGCATAATGGAGAAACTCCTCGCGGTCGTGCGCGAGCTCGTTCCCGCGACGGTCTGGTCAGCTGGAGTCGAGCTCTCTCGAACATCTGAGGTAATCGAGGTGTCGTCGGTCAATCCAGGGGAGCGTGCATTTCGCATCATACAGGGACCGAAGGATAGAGCGGTCACAGTTACCCTTTCAGAGGAGGAGCAGGCGTGGCAGAGTGACTGCGCCTGCGCCGACGACCCGTGTAGGCACGTGGTTGGCACGGTACTCTCACTCAAACAGGGAAAGCTCTCGACCGGTCCCGTTCGAAGGGCAGGATCCCCTGTAGGACAGGTCGTGCATACCCTCGGACGGGTGGACGGCAAACTCGAATTTAGGCGTTTCATCGATATTGGAGGGGATCGCTCGGAGGTAGTTGGAACGCTCGGGGCAGCTCTTCGGTCGCTCCGATCCGGGGGGACCAGCGTCGCAATTACTCGCGAGGATGAACAGGTTGATCATGTTTTGCCTGGGGTAAAAAGTGGGGTGCTTGATCCCAAGACCATGAAGCACCTCTGTGCGGTTCTCTCTCGGGGCGCAACAGTTCTCCTGGATGGAGTGCCGTGTAGTGTCTCGAGCACGCCGGTCAAGAGCGGCCTTGAAGTCCTCGACCACGGTGAGGGGTTTCGGATATCACGGAAGCTCGATGACGCGGTAACAGAGGTCTTCGAGAACGGCGTAGCAATTCGAGATGGGTGTATATGTCCCCTCGCCGATGACGGATTGTATGCCGATGAGTGGCGCACGTTCAGTGGAGAGGGAAGGGAATTTCCATTCAGCGACAGGCTCGAGATCGCATCAGCTATCATTCCGTCGTTACAAGCAAGGGTTGAGGTGGAGGTTCGGACGAATCGACTCCCACGGGTGGTTCGAGTTGCACCACGAATTGTTGTCGAAACCGTGGGGGACCAAGAGGGTGATACGCTGACGGTGATCCCCCACATCGTGTATGGCGAGCCGCCTTTTGCCGAGGTCATCACAGGTGAGCTCCGACTCTCTTCGAGCGAGCTGACTCCTGTTCGGGACCGGGTAGAGGAGTCTCGACTTGCGCGGGAGGTGCAGTCGAGGCTCTTTATCCGACTCAATGAAGCAAAGGTGCTGCGCGGCGAGGAGGCGATCAGCTTCACCAAACGATTGGAGGGATGGGAGGTTTCAGGGAACGGCCGAGCGCAATTCACGCCAGCAACCGGGCTTACTCCGATACTGCTACCTCTCGACAACTCAGTCGCACTAGGCTTTGAAACAAAGGACGGACGCAGGGCGTCCGGCGAGGCAGTCTTCGCGGCTCTTTCCAAGAACGGAAGATGCGTTCGGCTTGATGGGGGTGGCTGGGGGGAGCTCCCCACGGAGTGGCTAGCGACACACCGTGACGCGGCGCTGCGTTTGCTGAGCGCGCGCGGCGAATCAAGGGAGCCTCGCGCCACCACACTCGCCGATATCGATGAGATATGCACGTCCCTTAACGTCCCGTGCCCTGAATACATACAGCGGCTTCGGGATGGGCTGGAACGGATTGAGTCGATCGAAGACGCTCCACTTCCTCTAGACCTCCATGCAACGCTTCGCCCCTATCAACGAGTTGGAATTAATTGGCTCTCCTTTATGAGGGATCATCAACTCGGAGCGCTCCTTGCTGATGACATGGGGCTTGGAAAAACGTTACAGGCGATAACGGTTATGCATGGTCGTACCCTTGTTGTGGCGCCAACATCGGTTCTCTATTCCTGGGAAGATCAGATTAAAAGGTTTAGACCAAACGTAACCGTGTGTCGTTATCACGGCGCGAATAGGGCACTCGACCCCGAAAAGCAGGTGCTGATAACTACCTATGCGCTGCTGAGGATGGAGATAGATCTCTTTGAGTCTATGGAATGGGACACCATTATTCTTGATGAGT
Source organism: Deltaproteobacteria bacterium (assembly GCA_023262305.1). Classification (GTDB taxonomy): domain Bacteria; phylum Bdellovibrionota_C; class UBA2361; order UBA2361; family OMII01; genus OMII01. The sequence continues at coordinate 4,661 of JALRCK010000099.1, read as the reverse complement.
CTCAACAGATTCGTAACCCGGAAAGTCAGGTAGCTCAGGCCGCTTTCCGGCTGAAGGGTTGCTTTCGGCTCAACCTGAGCGGTACCCCAGTTGAAAATTCCCTTGAGGATGTATGGAGTCAACTTCATTTCCTCAATCCCGGTCTCCTTGGATCGCGCAGGGAGTTTGAGGAGTCCTTCGCGGCTCGAATAAGGGATGGAGATAGTGAGCGCGCTGCAGCGCTTCGCCGCCGAGTCGCTCCGTTTATCTTGCGGCGCATGAAGCGGGACGTTGAGCGTGACCTGCCTCCGAAGACGGAGGTCGTGCTTGAGTGTGAATTGAGCGAGCAGGAGCGGCAGATCTATAACGGGGTCATGGCAGCTTCTCGATCCGAGGTGATGGAGCATCTTGAGTCGTCGCGAGACCTTCTCTCTGTTCTTGAGGTACTCCTTAGGCTACGGCAGGCGTGTTGCCACCCAGCGCTCGTTCCCGGTCAGAGCGCCCCGACATCTAGTAAGATCGCACTACTCCAGGAATCTCTAGAGAGCTCTATCTCTCAAGGACACCGTGCGCTGGTGTTCTCGCAATGGACCTCGCTCCTTGATTTGGTTGAGCCTGCCCTCAATGAGAGGGGGATCTCCTGGTCTCGAATCGATGGAGCAACAAATGACCGAGGGCGAATCGTAGCTGATTTTCAACGACCCGACGGACCGAGCGTGCTCTTGCTCTCTCTTAAAGCTGGGGGCGTGGGTCTAACGCTGACTGCAGCTGATCATGTGTACATTCTCGACCCGTGGTGGAATCCAGCGGTGGAGGACCAGGCGGCGGATCGTGCCTATCGCATAGGACAAGATCGTCCCGTCCTCGTTCACCGACTCGTTGCCCGCGATACGATTGAAGAGCGCGTCTTGGCTCTACAGAGGTCGAAGCGTGAGCTTGGCGCGGCGATTGTCGGAACGGAGCACACCGCAGGGCTTTCGAGGGATGACATCCTGAGCCTTATCTCTGACTAGGGATATGCGATGACCCATGCGACGTTTGCAAGGTTGACGCCACGGCGAGCTGGTCTTATCGTCATGGGATGGAAGGGGTTTCAAAGGCTTTTGTGATTAACCTGCGTCGTCGCCCCGATCGTTTGCAGGGGTTTTTGGCGCGGTGTCCATTTAGTGCCGTCGAGGTGATCGAGGCGGTAGATGGATTCGATCCAGCGATATACTCCCTCCACAGGGGCGACCCCTCCACCCGTCAATTGTACGAACGATACAGATCGCTTCATGCCGAGCAACCTTCGACTACGCCGTTGCGGCGCGGAGAGTTCGGCTGCATGGCGAGCCATATTCGACTCTATGCTCAGATGGTGGAGCAGGGGATCGCACACGCTGCAATCTTTGAGGATGACGCTTTCTTCACACCAAATTTCTCCAAGGATGTATGGCCGGAACTCCTTCGAAGTATGGGTGACACCGCACCAACCGGTCCAACCGGGATGCTCTACCTTGGGGGGCGTTTTGACGACTCGGCATGCCTACCGGTCTTCAGAGACTCTGGGCTCAGCGAAGCTCTGGTCTTTCATAATTTCGACAAAGGAACGTGGGACTGGTGGCAGGAGGACCGCACCACCCACGCCTACGTACTCACGCGCGCTATGGCAGAGCGACTCCTCTACTTCTTCCTCCACGAGGATGGAACGGCTGGACCGATTGACCACTCGCTCTTCAGGTTCTTTAAGAGGAGTAAGACCCCACCTCTCAACGCTCAGCCCCTGGTTTGCTATTGTCCGAAGGGTCATGAGACCGATATTCAGGGGCGGCAGGAGCTTGTTCCCTTGTAGCGGCAAATCCGGACATTTGCGGGCGGTACTCGGCGATATAGTCAGATATTGCTCCAACTAGTTGATATTCATGGGTTTATTATCGTCATTTTACCTGAAACATTCACCCGCAAAGTGCTGATATGAGGAGGTGAATGAGAGTAACCCCGATATCCCCACCGCCCGCGGGCGCATAATCAAGCGCGGCGGCGTCTCAACGTCTGTTCGGGCGAAGAGTGTATCCTCATCACAGAGTGCGATCGGGATAGAGCCAGCGAGACCTAAAACTCACCCATCCATCGCTCCGAATCGTCGAAACGGAGTAACGCTCTTTGTTGTCATGCCACTCCTCTTCTTTCTAAGCGCCGCGTTTACATGGACCCGACCACTTGGCGCGAACGAAGTGGTAATCGCAGCCGTTGATGCTCCGCTCAGCGATCGATATTACTCGATCGGATCGGAGCTGGCTGGGAGGTTCTCCGCAGAGGTGCGAGGAACGATCCTCCCAACACCTTCGAAAAGTGTGCCTCCGCGCACGGCACTCGCTAGCCAGCCACTAGTGAAGCAGGTATCGGTTGCCGCTCGTGGACCACAATCCGTCCCCGCACCGCGCAAGGATGCACTAGAAAAGCAGGTGTATAAGATCCTCAAAAAGCACGGGAAGCCGACTCACAATGGCAAGGAGCTCGCCTCAGCGATCGTCAAGGAGGCGATCGCGCAGGATTACGATCCTGTCTTTGTCGCGGCAGTGATCAAGTCGGAGAGCGCGTTCAACGCGCTGGCGCGCTCACACAAAGGAGCTCAGGGCTTAATGCAGATCATGCCGCGAACGGGAGCATGGCTCGCCGAGCGCAATGACATTCCACGAGGCAAGCTCACAGATCCTGGTCACAATCTCAAGCTCGGAATTGCCTACCTAAAGCAGTTAGAAGCGGAGTATCATGGCAATCGGATGCTTACCTTAGTCGCGTACAACTGGGGACCTGGCCACGTCGAGTCGGCGACGAAAGGCTCTCGCAGAGTGCCTGGCGAGGTCATGCAATACGCCGTTAAGATCCTCAACGATTACCGCCGTTGGTCGAGTGAACTTCGAAGCTCAGTCGGGTAGACTATCCACCAATAAAGGTGCGACCCGCTTGTTGGGCGGTGCGCAAGAGCGCCTCGACCTCCGGGACCGGTCCGCCGACTGCGCCACCTTCGACCGTTGAGGACGCAATGATCTTCTCAACACGAATTTGTGCGGGTGTGGTAACCGACTCCCTCTGACTCGGTGACGTCGATGGTCCGGACATGGCGTTGAGTTCGTTGCGAGCTTTATCGAGAGCTTCCAGCGCCTGTTCAACGCTGAGGCTGGTTCCACGGAAGAGCCACTCAGGTGATTCATCATAACCGGTAATTCTAAGCCCGACATGCCCGCGTGCGTAGAACATGATTCGGTCTGTGATGGAGAGGTGATCGATCCACCGACCCGCCGAGAGCATCGAGATCGGGCTCTCAATCGACTCCTTCATCGTCCAAATATTGTCAGCAACGACATCGTGCTCGTGCTTTTCAGGGTAGAGCATCGCTGAGGCAAAGGGCACCCCGATGAATTCACAGATGTTGCGAATTTGCGATTCAGGGCTCAGCACGATGTTCTCGTAGAAGGTCGTGAATGCACGACCTTCCCGACCGAGCGTTGATTCCGGCCCGCTCTGCTCCCAGGCAGCACGAACGGTCTCTGCCCAGACGGCCCCGCAGTAGAACACGTTGCGCAGTGTTGCATCGGCGAGTGTTGAAATGTCGGTTCCTGCGGCCTGGAGCCGGCTGCCCACATCACGCTGCGAGCAGGCAACGTCCCGTCCGTCGCGAATGAGGTTAATAAACTTCGCCTCGGGGAGGAGATCCGCTACGATCTGAAAACTCCAGACGTTGTTGGGGGTGCGGTCCACGACAATTGTCTTGCCCTTTTTCTTAGCATATGGCGCATAGATCGCCCGTAGACTGGAGGCTACCGCCTGCTTAATCTCCGCTTCGCTTACATACGGAGCGAGGCGACCAGAGCGAAGAGCCTCGAGCATAGAGAGGTAGACGGCTGCGATCTCATCGACAACACCGGTCTCGGGTCCGCATACGATGCTGGGATGAGAATCAAGGATGTTCCCGAGAAGATTGGCACCAGAACGCGGCATTCCACCAAGTAAGATCAGTTGGTCCATAATGGGTAGGTTCCTCTAAAGTGTGGGTGGGGGTTCCAGTCATAGGACCGGGTGAGCCAAACTGCGTACGTTCCCCAACGGATTAGGATGATACAAACCCCCGAGAGGCTTCGAGGTAATTCGACCTCGTAACGAGGTCGTTTCAGTAGCTTAGAGGGTAACTGCCAGCAGCTTAGCGTCCTGAAAGGCGCCCAACAGCAAAGTAGGCGCTTCTCTCTCCTTGCTCCGCGGCACCGAACCCGATGTAGATGGGCACAAGGGGTGAGTCGACTCCGATAAACGTGGATCCAGCAAAGACTCCAGTAAGGTCCTCGACCTCACTCTGCTGATTCGTGAAGGTTCCGTATTCGAGGCTCCCTCCAACGAAGAAGCCGAGTCCAAGAAGGGCACTCCCTACCTCATTAAAGCGCCTATAGTAGTTGGCACGCGCGATCCCCCAATCCGAGGCGAGGATGGAATTCTGAGTGTACCCTGAAAAATTAAGGAAGCCTCCGAATGCAGAGGAACGATGGACGGGCACGTCACCTAATGAGCGACCGAAATCTCCCCCAAGCAGGAGCGTGCTCCGCCCGTAGGTGAACGGCTTTGCAACCCCCGCAATAAATTGCTCGAAATTGTTACTCGCGCCGAGCGAATTGGAGGACTCGACAAACTGGAAGCGATTGATAACCCCC
>JALRCK010000098.1 GCA_023262305.1 Deltaproteobacteria bacterium | reverse complement strand
GATAATACGCGTCGGTACTTCGGGGGCTCTGCAGGAGCGCACTCGACTTGGTTCGAGTTGATCTGCTCGCGGGAGAGCTTCTCGTACAGACAGGGGTAAGGGTGAGTCAGCGCGGGTTGACCACTATCACCGGCACTGCGTGTGACACCCAGCAACGTGTCACGATTACTACCTCCGGTATGGGCGCACCGTCAGCGGAGATAGTGCTCAACGAGATCGCTGCACTCTTTGAGGTTGATACACACACCCGGATGCGGAAGGCTCAGCCAGCATCGCCGACGATAATACGCGTCGGTACTTCGGGGGCTCTGCAGGAGCGCACTCGACTTGGTACATCAATTATCTCATCACATGCAGTGGGATTTGACAGCACCGGGTGGTTCTATGCAGAGGGATTGAGCACGGATCCGGTCGCTGCAGAGCTTGCACGGTCTCTGCATTCCTCCATCCACATGTCTATTTCTCAAGAGCATCCCGCTTACGGTAAGATCCGGCCCTACGGTGCTGCATCAAGCAGCGTCGTTACACAGGCGCTCCGTGAGGCTGCAAAAGCGCTTCATGTTGTTCATGATGTCGGCGCCACAGTCACGGCCAGTGGTTTCTTTGCGCCGCAAGGGCGTGATGTTGGAAAGATTGCACCATCGGTACCGGACCTCGATCGCATCGTTGCGCGGGACCCCAGGTTTCTCAACATGGACATGGAGACTGCATTCGTCCTCCATTTCTGCGGGGGGAATGGTTTTCGGTCAGGGGCGATCTGTGTCGCGGCTGCAAATAGGGCTTCGAATTCCTTCGCCTCAAACGTGAAGGAGCACATACGGGATGCGGCCCGGGTCGCTCTCGGCGCACTACACTCTCTTCGGTGTCAGCAATGAAAGGAGAGAGCAGGGAGAGCGACACGTTGGACACGAAGGTTGCGCGCAGAGGGATCGAGTGTCCGCTGTGTGGCAGCAACGATGTAGTCGTGCACCATGTAGCGACCCATTCCGTTCCTTGGCAGCTCTATGCGCCAAGTAGTGAACCGCGAGATGCTCTCCACTTCTATAGGTGCTCGTGTTGCGAACTGATCGTAAAAGATCCTGCGGTGCGTCCTACCCTCGAGCAGGAGCGAGCCCACTACGCGAAACATAACAACGATATTCGAGATCCGGGGTACCGGAACCATCTCTGCAGGCTCGTTGATCCCGTTCTCTCGCACGTTCCAGAGCATGGAATTGGTCTCGATTACGGTTGTGGACCCTCCGTATCAATTGAGGTGCTCGCGCGTGAACGTGGAGTTGAGTGCCGATCGTACGACCCGCACTTCCTTCCTGTGAGCGATGTCCTGAATGACTCCTATGATTTCATCACATGCAGCGAGGTCGCCGAGCATTTTGCCTGCCCGGCCGGCGAGTTCGAGCGCTTGTGTGGGATGCTTAAAGACGGGGGAGTTCTGGGTGTTATGACGCAGCTTGTCCCTGAGACCTTCGCGGATTGGTGGTATCACCGAGACCCGACACACCTCGTCTTTTATTCTCCGCATGCGTTTCGTTGGATAGCACGGCGGCATAACCTCAAGCTCTTTGAGAGTGCTGGAGGTGTTTTTGTACTTCGGAAACAGCCGTAAGGCTGACGGCTGAATTGCTCGGTGCTACTTGGTGAAATGCTTGCGCACGACATGCTCGCGTGAGGCCTCGGCGATTGAGGAATAGTCGAGCTTCTTGAAGCCCGTTTTGCCGGATGCGTGGAGGAGGGGGCCCTTCACCATCGGTTGTATCCCGTCCCACTCGAACGCCGGCGACTGAGCGAGTCTGAAGCCGTTCTTGACGGCTCGGATGCAAAGCTCCGCGTCTTCATGCCAGTTGAAGATCGCACCATCAAAGAGACCTACGTTTTCGACAAAAGAGCGGTGGAAGGCGAGGCACCACCCCTCGAGGTAGGGGGTGACGTTCTGACCGTCGTACATCGCACCTCCGTTAAAGTCTATCAGTCGTGATCCCATGAGCTGATTCGGATCGGCGCGAAGGTGGCTTACAAATGCCTCCTCAATCCAGTCAGGATTTCGAATCGTGATGTCGTTGTTCATGACGATCGCATACTGGGCGCCGAGACCTAAGCCGTAAAAGACCCCCCGGTTGGCTGCTTTACCATAACCTTGATTCGATTCGTTGCGGAGGATCGAGAGGCGCGGGTTCTTCGCCTCCTCTGCCCGAGCGAGGGACTCTTGGGTAACCTGAGATGGAGAGGCATTGTCGACAAGGACAAGGTGAAAGTTCCCTCGCATAATGGTGTCATTCTGGGCTGCGTCAATCAGGGCTAACGTCCATTGGGATTGTTCATCGCTGTCCCAGATGGGAATTGAGATGACCGTCTCGGGAAAATTCATGGTCTCTATCCTGTAGAGCTCGCACCTCTACCTCACAGGGTGAGCGGTCGAGAGGTTCGCGAGGGATTACACGGGTGTGTCGGGAGTTACTCCGACTAGAGGTGTATTATTTCCACAATACGACCCTCAGACAATAACTGATTTTTTCCTGTTCGCCGTAGTTCGCCCCTAGTAGGGTGTAGTGAGAACAGCTCTTTTGGTGGTACCATGAGCGCCTGGAAGAGATTCTATGATCTACGATTGCTTCATGTTCTTCGATGAGTTGGACCTCCTTGAGATCCGTCTTGAGGAGCTCTACCCTGTCGTAGACAGATTCGTTTTGTGTGAAGCCCGTAAGACCTTCTCCGGCAAGCCAAAGGAGCTCGTGTACGATACGAATAGGGAGAGATTCTCCCGTTTTCACGACAAGATTGAGCACATCGTGTGCGATCTCCCTGACGAGGGGTCCAGTTGGCACCGCGAGCACACGCAGCGCAAGGCGATGGGGCGAGCCTTACAGAATCTAACGCCCGAGGACTTCATCTTCATCTCAGACTGCGATGAGATCCCTGAGCGATCGACCGTCGGTAAGGCGATTCAGGTTCTCAAGGATAATCCGCACTATGTGGGACCGCTCACCCTGACCTACCAGATGTACTACGGGAAGCTCACTCACAAAGTGGTGAAGCCCGAGGACCATCACAGGATTCGTTCAACGATCGTCGTTCCTGCGCCGATCTTTAGTGGTGATTGCCAGGAGTATAAACAATACCGTGGGCAGTACGCCTACTCGTATCTCGGGGGATGGCACTTTTCATACCTCGGGGACGCCAGCAGAATTATCCGGAAGATCGAGTCCTATGCACATACCGAGTTTGATCGTCCCGATATCAAAGAGAAGATCCAAGAGCGCCTCGATCAAGCTGAGGAGCTCCTCGGGCGCGAGGGCTTTGAGATTGAGAGAGTGCAGATCGACGACACGTATCCGATCGCAATTCGGACTAACCCGGATCGGTATCGACACTTAGCGTGATCGGGGCGAGCGCTCGGGAAGAGCAGTGCGTTGGCGTGCCTGCAGCAACCCGTTCGTGATGGACTCAATGAAAGTGAGCTGCTCCCGTATCGGGTTCTCAAGCTCCAGCGTTATGAGGGGAGCGATGCAGTATGCGGGGAGCGTTGCGACATACGAGAAGTCGTCGAGTGTCTCTGCGACATGCGTTGAGGTCCCTGCGATGGAGCCGTCTGGCTTGAGCCCAAGGTTGCGCACTCCGCTGACATGGTTCGCTCCCACTGGAACGCTCTGTGCGAGTGCAAGGGTTCGGGCGAAGTTCTCGGGGCAATTTCGGCGGGCGTCCTCAAGGTGTGAGAGATCGATGCACAATCCGGCAAAGCCTACCAGGTCCTCTCGGGTGAGTGGTGTTGATACGGAGCAGTTCTCGATAAAGATCCGCTCTCGAATATTTGGGCTGAGTTGGTGATTCAGGGGAAAGTCCCATTGAGGGTGCAGATTAAACGCCTCGGTGCCGAACGTGTCAGTGAGGAACCAGAACTCATCCTCTGGCATTGAGGCGACCGCATGGACAAACGGTATGGTAAAACGTCTCGTTCGCTTCGCGTTGAGGAGAAGTTTATAGCACTCCTCGCGCTGGTTCGGTGTCAAGCCAGTCACGAACAAAGAGCACTCGTCGACCCCAAGTTTGGGAACCTCCACAATTTTTTCCTGCCAACTTTGTCCAGCCCGAGAATGCGTCGTTATAGAGGGAATGTAACGCTCCACCATAATAGTAAGATTCGACCACACCGCTGGATTCCTTGCCGAAATGGTGCGCTTTTATGAAGAAAGAGATGGGATAATCCAAGAGGGGGGCTGCTCCCGTTGGCTGAAGCAACAAGGGGCAGGTAAAACCCTTATCCGACACCTCATATGACCCCGGTGTTACATGTATGGGCTCTCCCGCAACGCGCTGCTAACTCAGCGGACTGCTGCCAAAAGATACCGACCGTGAGGTCAATAACGCTTCGCTATGTTTAGGGTGCAAGATATGGGACCATATACGGGTGTGGGTCCATCTCATATCGGGGTGCATGAAGCCTAAGAGTCAACAAGACAATTCAATCGGCAGGGATTCTTCCCCTTCAACGTCTTCGCACGTAGAGCCTACTATTGGTGTACAGTTTCTGCGGGAGCTCAGAGATCTTCTCAAACCACATCGAGAGGGACCAAGTGACGAAGGGGTGTGCCTCTCAGGGGGCCTGGTTCGGGAGCTCTTCGGTGCGTCTCTTCCTCAGGGTGCAATCTCTCTAGACGAGGCTCGGCAATTTCCGTGCGTTGTGCATGGCGAATATCTCGTATGGCCCATCTTTGCTACCCCGGCATATCAAAATTCGATTGCTGCCATTTTTAACAAAACAGATCTTGAGGGGCGATTCCCTGACTATTTCCCCTCGGTGGCTTCAAGTATTCGGGGGAGTATCGGCGAAGCTGTGCGGAACGTCGGACAGCACGGGGTGAGTAATGACCGCCGCTTTCATTGCGCTCGGTTTGGGGAGTGTCTCTTTGCCTCTGCGGCCCTTTTAGCTCGTGAGCTCACCCTCACAGATGAAAAAGGCACAATCCATCGAGCGCTCATTGCTGTTGTCACCGATCAGGGGCGTGGCATTTATGATCCTGAACGGAGCATGGTCGATGGGGTTGGGATCGGAGAGGACTACGAGGGGATGGGGGTTGAGCTCCAAGGATCCTTGGTGTACCTGATTACTTCAGCACGTCGAGAATGGAGCCTCTTTCAGGGAGGGCAGGGCGAGGAGAGAAAACCGCATCGCGCCTCATCGTTGAGCTCTCAAGAGGTATCGGCAGATGCTAGAATCCCTCGCATAGGCGCTGTGGACCTCCCAGTGCCCACAAGTGGATGCCAAAAGGTATTGATATTTGCCCATCCCGCAGCGCCAAAGGGCGAACTGCAAGAGCTCCGGGGGCTCTTACTGGGTGCGTTACGCGATATCGCGCTCTAGCGACTACTTGGTCGCCACCCACTGATATGTGATCTTCTTATCAGGACCAAGCAGCTCAGTGGTTTCACCAGTGAGGGTGTTGTCTGTTGTGGAGAGGCGTGCCTCGCTCACACTTGGTGGCTCCTTGTGTCCTGTAGGATCAGGGGCGATTACCGTTGAGAAGGAGAGCTTGAACGAACCGTCGCTCTCTTTGACAACTTTTCCGGATATCGCTTTAGTTGAGAGAACCGACTTTAGTTTGTCCGAGGGGTCTCTGACGGGGATCTCTGAAACCGTGAGACCATATACGATGTCACCTTCCACGTGATCGATGAGCAGCACGCCGCGACTATTTTCTTGGACGTCGTCCTTGGCTTTCCAGAACCAGGCGCCGGATACAGGAGAGTCTTTTACCACCTTAAGAACGGTATCACGGTTCGATGAAGGAGGTGCTGCAACGGGGCGTTGTGGTAGGAGCGCTGAGATATCGCTGATTGCTCGCTGCTTCTCGGTTAAGAGGTGCTGCTTCACGATGAGATCGGGCTGAGTCGCGGCTCCGGTGCTAAACCAATCCACCGACTCTCCAACCGTCTCTCCCGCATCGGTGCGGCGGATGAATCCGCGCTTGAGGTGTACGTTTCGGGTCTGTGGGTCCTGCTTGCCTGGACCAACGAAGAGCTTCGTTACTCCGACTGCGGAGACCGGAACAACTTCGCCCGGCTGAGCAACAGCGTCACGGCCCTTGTCGAACCAGAGTGCAAGCGGTTTCAGCTCAGCGCCTGAGATCTCTCCATCCCCGTTCTGATCAAGTGTCGCGAGAGCCTCATAGCCATCTCTCCAGGGTCCAGCGCCTGATGCGGCAGAGGGTGAGAGTGAAGCTGAGCGCTTACCACCAAACGTCCAGTTTCCGAAGAGCTGGTCAGCGCTCGCGATAGCTCCTTTATGTTCGGGATCGTAGACGAGGAGGGGGGTCTCCTCGGAACCATACCAGGTGTACCACGAATCCTTGCGCCCCTTGTCGAGCTGGAATCGAACGAGTGTGCCGTTTGATGTGATCTCATGAGAGGTGTTCCACATGAGTGAGATCGGGGAGGAGGGCCAGAACTGGAGGTTCACGCCGTTACACTGGCGGAGGTTACCCAAGAGTGAAGGGGGGACAACGTTACAGTTCTTGTCGAGGTAGACTTTGTAGTGAACGCAGAGACCCTCCCAGTGCTCGTATCCATTGTTACCAAGTGGAGCCTGAGACACGCAGGTGATCGGGAAAGGTGACGGAGGAGGAGTCGAGGACGCAAAGTTGTTGTACCCGTCAGCATCGCACCAACATGCTGGGAGTCGAGTCTCTCCGGCGGCACAGGGAGGGTTGCACAGTGAGGTAGTCGCTTTCATCGCCGAATAAAATACCGACGACCGTAGGTTCAGTTTATCCATGAACCATACCGAGATGTAATCGTCGAGATACTGCATTCCCGAGGGACCAAGCACCGGAGTGTAGTCATCGGCCATTTTTTTGATTTCATTCCGAAGTGTCGTCAGGCAGCTCGGTGCCCCGTTTGCAGGTGGAGGAAAGCTTTCAGCGAAGGTGTGTTGTGTCGACGAGGCGTTAGGATGAGCGAGGCTCTCCCCGATGTAAACTCCGCATGTTGGTGTGAATGTTGGAATAGGTGTGGGAACCGGTGTGCACGGCGAACAACCGCATATTCCGGGAGCGGGAAGTCCGCATCCGCATCCGTTGTCTTTTTTCCCGCTACCTGGCACCCCATCGCATCCCAAACTCTCCATCTGTTCGGGACCGGTTGCTTGGGGGGCCTGCTGGGAATTGGCCACACGTGTGCAACAGGCTATCGGCAGAAGAACTCCGAGGCTCACAATCATCAATACTTTCGTGAAATTAACCACTTGAGCCTTTTTGCCCCATAAGCACTCCCAATAGTTCTGTCGACTCTTCTCGCCCCTTACTTAAGGGTTGGGATCAAAAATGCTCTTGGGACTTTTTAAGCGGCAGATCAACTTGTTGCGAGCAGTTGCTCGGCTCTTTTCCGACTTCTCTTCGGGCGAGCGATCCCGCTTGAAACTGATAGCACTATCGAACGTGTAGATCCCTAGTTTTGAGGGATGATAAGGCTCGTTATTCTATGAACCCCGATTCAAGTTTAAAC
>JALRCK010000097.1 GCA_023262305.1 Deltaproteobacteria bacterium | reverse complement strand
CGAAAAGGTTCTACGATGGTAGAGATCTCGATATCTGATGTAGCTCGACACCTCTCAGGTGAGGTCGCGAATAGCAGTGGGAGTACCCTGGTGCAGTTAGCCCCATGCGCCTCAAGTGCGAAGGTGGTTCAAGGGGGGATCTTCGTCGCGATTCGGGGCAATGCCGGTGATGGACACGCCTACGTGGGTGATGCCTTCTCCCGTGGTGTAGGGGTGGCGATAGTTGAGAGCGGAGAGAGCCTCGAAGGTCGTCCGGGTATCATCGTCAAAAGCTCGCGTAAAGCGCTGAGCTCTCTCGCCTCGTTGGCATGCGATCACCCCTCGAACAAAATGCAGGTGATCGGTATCACCGGGACAAATGGCAAGACTACCACCAATTGGATCGTCTACCACGTGCTGAATGAGCTGGGGGCGGGGTCGCTCAGAATCGGCACCCTCGGTACCGAGTGCATGGGGCGATCTGCTCAAGAGGGATTGCTCACAAGTCCAGATCCGGTCTCTCTGCATCGGGCGATGGCTGATGCTGTTCAAGAGGGAGCCTCAAGTTGTGTGATGGAGACCTCCTCGCATGCCCTCGACCAGGCACGCGTTGAGGATGTGAGCTTCGATGTAGCGGTATTCACCAATCTGACACGAGACCATCTCGATTACCATAAAACATTCGATCACTATTTTGCCGCTAAGAGCCATTTGTTTGAGCTTCTCAACACGGGCCGGAAGGGAACCAAAGGATCAGTCGTTAACATAGACGATCCCTATGGGGTGCAGCTCTGGCTCTCGAACAACGAGAGGGGGCTCGTCGATTACTCCTTTGGTAGGGATTCTCGAGCACGTTTTAGGATCATAGAGGTGCGCGAGACTCCGCAAGCAATGATGATCCGGATTGCGCCCCGCGGAGAGGATGGAGAGCTTAGAATACACGCCCCCTTCATCGGTCCCCACAACGCAGAGAATGTTGTCGCGGCATTCGCGGCGATCTCTGCGCTGGGATATCCGCGCGCAGAGATCGTCAAGGCGTTGGAGGTGACACCGCAAGTTCCGGGGCGGCTTGAGCGGGTAGGGGCGACAGTCCCTCGCGTTTTTGTTGACTACGCACATACGCCCGACGCCCTTGAGCGAGTCTTAAAAGCCGTGAGGGTTTCAACAGAGGGGAACTTGTGGTGTGTGTTCGGTTGTGGTGGGGATAGAGATCGTGGAAAGCGCCCTGAGATGGCAAGAATCGCTGCTGATGGAGCAGACCGAGTCGTGGTGACCTCTGACAATCCTCGAACAGAGGATCCGCAGTCGATTATCGATGAGATCTTAAGCTCTGGCGTAAAGCCTGCTGTTGTGAATCCTGATCGAGCAGCTGCGATCCGCCAAGCTGTGACAGAGGCTGCCGCCACCGACACGATTGTGATTGCGGGTAAGGGGCATGAGAACTATCAGATCATCGGAACCTCTAAGATCCACTTCTCTGACCAAGAGGTATCGTTGAAGGCGTTGTTGGAGCGGGAGGACGGACAGTAAAGCTTTGTTGTAACGTATTGAAATTACGTTGGTCCTCAGTTGCCCCGTCTCTATATATATAGTCCCATAGCGATGTCGGCTCGGTAACCATGGCTATGTAACCCGGATAGCAACTGGGTCGAGATGGGCACGCCTCAGATCCTCTGAGTCCTTTGCGGTCCCAAAAATTGTCGCAGGACATACGATGAATACAAAGAGGACAGCGAGACCAAAGGGTATCCTAGGGACCGAAACCGAACTCTTTACAGGTATGTCCAATACTCGCACAGCTAACCATCCTATTCCTCCTCTTAATCCGCATCGTTCTGATCCTCCTGCACCTGCACCGGTTTCCTCATGCTGATCCTCAAAGTGCGATCAGTTTTGCTTTCGCAAGTCCGGCCGTGGAAAGTAATCAAAGGTTGACGGGGGTTTTAAATTCTCCAGGGTAAACGCACTGAAATATCACTCGGTACAATCCACAGGGAGCTCCTGATATTGAGGAAGACCCCGGTGCAGGATGATCAGAAGGATAAAGGGGAGGAGTAGAGGGAAGGCTTACTGCATACATGCAACCGTCCGAAGAGGTGCTATCACTCACACACCACGTATTCGGCCGGCACTTTCCTCAGCTCCTGCTCAAACGCCTTAGCCTCGCGCTCCACTCCTCGGTAGAGATGCTCCAGACCACGCGGAGGAGTTCCTTTAAAGATATACCTGAATGCGCTTCGAGCCCGCGCTCTATTCACCTTTCGGAGCGTACATGAGGGGGGTGTTGTTGGACATGTGAAGGCGCTACCCGTCTTGATATTCACCGCTGCATCGATGCTCGCGAGCGCTCGAATGCCGCGTGTGAAGAAGGGAATCTTGTACGAGCCGTTTGTTCCCCTCCATCGACCGCGCCTTGCTTCAATCACGGCCTGTCGAGCGAGCCGTACAATCACCGCCCGAGCGTGCATGAATGGAATCTTGAGGGTGGTTGGGTCGATCGCCTGGCATTCGCCTGGGATTCCTCGGTCTGTACAGGTGTTTGGATTCTCCCCGAGCACTACCTGTTGACCAAGGAAGTTCCATACGCCAGCAAGTGTGGCGTCCGGTTTGATGAAGTAGCGCTCTGGCACAGCGAATCCTCCACTACCCGGCGCGAAGTCTTCAGGTGGTGTTGCCTCCCCGGTGATGGAGTAGATCGAATTAAGCAGCGAGTAACTGAGAGGGACCGAGAGTGTCTGATCACTTGTATTCACTGCTGAGAAGTAGATCGAGGGAGTTCCACCTACAAAGACCCTACAGGGAGCTTCAGGTGACGAGACGAGAGCCTCCGCAGCGATCGTCACGGGACTGCGTGCTGCGAGCATCGAGCCTGTTTCGTAAATCGGTGTGAACGATATCGCTGGGAGCCCTGACTCAACGAGGTGCTGCTCAGCAAGCGAGAGGTTAGCCAGCACCTCACCGTTAGCATCTGTGCTCGACGTTGATGAGTCTATCCTGAGTGGTGCCCCAGCGATCGGTGTTTCGTTGATCGTGAGCCTGAAAATAATCGGTGCAGCCGGCACGGTTGGGGTCGCTGTCGGTGTCACCGTTGGTGTTGGGGTCTCCGTTGGTGTTGGGGTGATGGTGGGTGTTGATGTGAGGGTCGGTGTGTGTGTTGGTGTAGGCGTATGAGTTGGTGATGGGGTTGGCGTAACGGTTGGCGTGACGGTTGGCGTCATCGTTGGCGTTTCGGTAGGAGTGGTGGTAGGCGTCTCTGTTGGAGATGCCGTCGGTGTTTCCGTTGGGGTCTCCGTCGGCGTTGCAGTTGCAGTATCCGTGATCGTCGGTGTTGGAGTTACCGTTGGCGTGTTGGTGGGTGTGTGTGTGGGTGTGACGGTGGGCGTCTCGGTGGGTGTATTCGTTGCAGTCTCTGTTGGCGTGATCGTTGGTGTGTCGGTTGGGGTGCTGGTTGGTGTTTCGGTGGGCGTTAGGGTTGGAGTCTCTGTTGGCGTCTCTGTCGGGGTTTGAGTCGGTGTCTCTGTCGGCGTCTCCGTTGGTGTCACAGTCGGTGTTTCAGATGGTGTACTCGATGGGGTTTCTGTTGGTGTCTCGGTTGGTGTGTCGGTCGGGGTCTCCGTTGGAGTCGTGGTGGGGGTCTCTGTGGGCGTATCGGTTACGGTCGCCGTCGGTGAGACGGTTGGGGTATCGGTTGGTGTGCTCGTTGGTGTTTCTGTGGGAGTGGTCGTGGCCGTTCCAGTCGCCGTAGCTGTTGGTGTTTCAGTTGGTGTATCAGTTGGCGTTTCGGTCGGCGTTTCAGTTGGAGTGATAGTTGGTGTTTCAGTGGCGGTCTCTGTCGGGGTAACCGTTGGTGTCTCTGTCGGAGTGTCGGTCGGAGTCTCTGTTGGAGTGATAGTTGGGGTATCGGTTGGAGTCTCTGATGGTGTGCTCGTTGGTGTCTGACTCGGAGTAGCTGTAGGGGTCTCTGTCGGAGTCATGGAAGGGGTCTCCGTTGGTGTCTCTGTTGGAGTATCCGTTGGTGTCTCCGTTGGGGTTTCGGTTGGAGTACTCGTAGGTGTTTCAGTTGGAGTGGTTGTGGGGCTCGATGTTGGTGTCTCGGTTGGAGTGCCGGTCGGGGTATCCGTCGGTGTGTCAGTCGGGGTGCTAGTTGGGGTTGTGGTTGGAGTTTCAGTCGGGCTCGCGGTCGGCGTGATGGTTGGAGTATCGGTTGGTGTGTCCGTTGGCGTTTCCGTTGGAGTTTCGGTTGGCGTCGTCGTTGGCGTACGGGTCGGAGTCTCGGTTGGAGTTTCGGTTGGAGTATGTGTGGGGGTTGAGCTTGGAGTCTCTGTCGGTGTGTGAGTGGGTGTCTCTGTTGGGGTATATGTTGGTGTCCCTTCGCGGGAATCCGGCTGCTCGGCCGGCTCCGCTGGTCTCGGTGAGGCCGAGCATCATCAGGATGGTCGTCGTCTTGCCCGCGCCATTCGGCCCGAGCAGGCCAAAGATCTCGCCGCGGCGGATGTCGAGATCGATGAAATCGACCGCGCGCGCCTTGCCATAGAGCTTGAGCAGCCCGCGGGCCTCGATGACGTTGCCGCTCATCGGGCGCGACCTAGCGGCGACCGAAGCGAGCGACCGCGCCCAGCAGCACCAGCAGCGCCACGGCGATGATGCCGATGCCGACAACACCCCAGATCGTCGAGGTGGTGACGGTGATGCGGAAGTCGGCCGAGCTCGACTCGCCACGCCCGTTGGCTCGGAAGCTCGAGACATAGTCGCCGGCAATCGCCTTGTCGGACGGCGTCACCGACGCCTGCACTTCCTTCTTTTCGTTGGGGGCGAGGCTGGCGATGTTCTTCGGGGTGAACTCGACCTTCCAGTTGGTGGGCACGCTGCCCGACAGCTCGATCTCCTCGACCGCCGCGGTGCCGTCGTTGCTCAGCACCAGCGTGAAGTCGCTCGCCTTGCCGACCTGGGCCTCGCCGCTCAGGCGTCCGTCCTTGGTCGAGAGCGCAAGCTTCCCTTGGCCGCTGATCTGCAGGCTGACGCGCTGCTCGGCCGTGGCGCCCTCGGCGGAGACGCGAACCTGAACCGGATAGGTGCCGGCCTTCACGTCGCGCGGCGGCGTCACCTTGATCTTGATGTCCTTGGACTGACCGGCTTCGATCGGAATCGAGCTGATTTCGTTGCTGCCGAAGCCCTCGGTGAAGGTCGACTGGAAGTTGGCCGGCGCCTGGGCCGCCAGTGCAACCGTCAGGTCCTTGCCGCTGTCGTTGCTGACCGACAGCGTGTAGTCGAACGACGACTTCGGCGTCCCCATGAGCGACGGCAGCTTGGTCTTGAGCGTGAGCTTGGCCGGGGTCTCGTTGGCGATGGTGAGCGTGACCGGCAATTCGATCGACTGGCTGGCGCCCTTGGCACGCACCATGACGGTTTGCGAACCGGGCTTGGCCTCCTTCGGCACCTCGACGCGGAGCTGCAGGCTGACGCTCTCGTTGACCCCCGGCATCGCCGCAGCGACCGGCTGGCCGCCGCCCAGAATGTCGATCTTCCAGTCGGTGGGAACGCCGCTGACGGAGAGCGCGAGCTGCTCCGGCGACAGTCCGGCGTTCTGCAGCTTGAAGCGCACGTTGGCGGTTTCGCCGGGACGTACCGTCTGCGACGGGTAGTCGGTCAGCAGCCAGAGGCCTTTGACGGGCAGCGGATCGGCAGCCAGCGCGGGAAAAGCGATGAGGGCCAGCAGAGCTATGAAACGGCGCATCTTGGTGTCCTGCACTCTCTGTTCAACGAAATTTCGGTCGAGAAATTGGCGAAGGCCTGACGAGAATCAAGCCCCCTGTTCAGGCAGCGGCGCTGGGGCGAGCCTTCATGCGCTCGAACCAGGCGGTGAGATTTTTGTTGGCCGGATCGAGCGGCTGGCCGACGGCTTTCATGAAATCCACGAAGGCAAACAGGAAAATGTCCGCGAGCGTGAGATTCTTGCCGCCAACGAAAGGATTGCTGCCCATCAGCCCATCGAGCCAGGCGAGCTTGTCGCGTGCCGTGGCCTTCAGCCCATCGGCGGCCTCCGGGATACAGCGAATGCGGTTCTGGAAGAGCTTCAGCCCGTCGGAAAAACGAAAGCCGTTGGCGGCAGGCTCGACGATGTTGAGGTCGATGCGGCGTACCCACATCCGCGTCTTGGCGCGCTCCTCCGGCGTGTCGCCGATCAGCGATGGCGTATCCTTCTTGACCTCGTCGATGTACTCGCAGATCGCCGTGATCTCGGCCAGGACGCTGCCGTCGTCGAGTTCCAGAGCCGGGAGCTGGCCTGCCGGATTTACCTTCAGAAAGGGCTCGCGCCGGTTCTCGCCGCCGCGCAGGTCGACATCGACCTTGGGAACCTCGAAGCCCTTTTCGGCCATGAACATGCGGACCATGCGCGGGTTGGGTCCGACCGAATTGTAGAACTTCATTGAGCAGCCTCCCTTAGCGCCAGGGTTCTACCACTATTTTGGTGTGATGCTCTGGATTTCCAAGGGCCTGGAACGCACCCTTTACACCTTCGAGACCGACTTTGGCGGTTATGAGAGACGCCGCATCGACCTCGCCGTCCGCCAGCAAGCGCAGGGACCGAGCGAATTCCTCGGGCGTGTAGCCCAGAACGAACTGCAGGCTGAGTTCCTTCACGATGCCAAACATCGGCTCGATCGTGTCAGGCTCCATGCAGACGCCAACCACAATCACCCGCGCATCGCGCGGCACAGCCTCAAACATCTGCTGCAGGATGCCCGGCACACCGACACATTCGAACACCGCTGCCCGCCGATCCGCCGCGAGCCTGGCGTAAGGCGGCTCCTTCGCCGGATCGATAACGATGTCCGCTCCCATCTTCACCGCAAGCTCGCGCCGCTTGGGTGAAAAGTCGGCAGCGACGATCGGGCGGATGTTCTTGAGCCGAAGTGCCGCGATGACGGCAAGCCCGACCGGACCGCACCCGATCACCAAGGGAGCCTCGTCACCCTTGAGCGCGGCCTTCTCCACGGCATGGACGCCGACAGCCAACGGTTCGGTGAGTGCCGCGTGATCGGTCGACAGACCGTTGGGCACTTCGAGGAGCAGCGGCGCTGCCAGCAGCATGCGCTCGGCATAGCCACCCATGTAAGTGTTGGAGTAGCCCATGCCTTTCGGACCATCCGCCTCGATCATGATCGGCATGGCGCAGACCCGCGCGCCGGGCTTCACCGTCTTCGCGGTGTCGGGCCCGTAGTCGAGCACTTCGCAGCAGAACTCATGTCCCATGACCACGTCCCGTGCCGGGTCCATCGGAACGCGACCCGGGATGCGCTTGGTGATCGCCGCCATGCGGTGCGAATGCTTTGCTGCGTGCAGGTCGGAACCGCAGATGCCACACGCCAGCGTCTTGACCAGCACCTGTCCTTGCCGGGGCACCGGCTCCGGAAGCGTGTCGACCACGATGTCGCCGCCCCGAAAGATGGCCGCTCTCATTTCAGTACTCCTCTCGCTGGCGCTCGCTCAGCCAGCCGCACGCTAGGCGATGAAAGCCTTTGTCGTTGCGACAAAGTCGGTCAGCCGGTCGTGATGGACCCAGTGACCGGCATTGTCGAACTCGACGACCTTGGCGCTCTTGAAATGGCGAA
>JALRCK010000096.1 GCA_023262305.1 Deltaproteobacteria bacterium | reverse complement strand
GCCAAGAAGCCACGTGCCAAGGCTCCCAAGAAAGCTGCTGGCGAATAATACAAGCTCCGCCTTCTCAGAAGAATCTTGTCTGCATAGTCTCCCCATGCATGGAGCGACACTGTTCTAGCGCACAGATCTGTTGCCCTACCTTGCATAGCCACTATGCAAAATTTTTACACCGTATTACCTATTTGCGGAATCAAACACTAAGAGGTTTGCCATGGAGATGATCCTCATTCTCACAGTCCTGTTATTTACACTCGGCGCGATTATCGGGAGCTTTCTCGCGGTGTGCGCCTATCGGATCCCGATGGGGAAATACGAGCCAATCCATGAAGGGGTTAAGGAGCTCAACCGAACTCTCTCTATAGTCTCCCCCTCACGCTCGTTCTGCCCTCAGTGTGAGAAGACCCTCCTGTGGTGGCACAACATTCCTATCTTCTCATGGATCGTGCTGCGTGGTCGCTGCGCTCACTGCGGCGCCAACATCCCTTTTCGCTACATGTTCATCGAGCTCCTCACCGGAATCGTGTGCGTTCTAACTTTTCTTCGATTTGGTCCAAGCCTCACCGGCCTCGTTGCCTTTGCGTTCATAGCGATCTTTATCGTTATCACCTTCATCGACCTCGACTACATGATTATTCCGGACGTCATCACATACCCTGCAACCTTTGTAGGTCTCCTCATAGGACTAGTCTCACGACCGCTCCGTCCATTTTTAGATCGACCATTCGTTGCCTCTCCAATGGAGTCAGTCATGGGCTTGCTGATGGGACCCGGACTCCTGATCGCCGTATGGTGGCTCTATTTTAAGATCCGAAAGCGCGAAGGCCTCGGACTTGGAGATGTTAAGCTCCTCGCTGTATGCGGAGCGACCTTCGGACTAGAGTGCGCATGGTTCACGATTTTCATCGGTTCAGTTCTCGGCTCTATTATTGGCATCTCGCTCCTGCTCTGCCGTCGAAACGCACTCTCTTCATACATCCCTTTTGGCCCATACCTAGCCGTTGCCGCCGTAGCATACATCCTCGGCGCTCCATCGATCTTCGAGCACTACCTGAACCCATCAACACCGACTACGTGGTGGATAGCAACATACTCATGATACCTGCAATCAAAGACGACCCATTTCAGCTGCGCATCCTAATCATCGATGATGATCAGGAAGTTCGTTCGTCATTGCAAACCGTACTCGAAACCCTCGGCTACGCCACCCAAACAGCCGCAAGTGGAGAGGATGGGCTGCATGCTATCGGACACAGTGCTTTTGATCTTGTTCTGTGCGATCTCCGACTCCCGGGCTTGTCTGGGCTTGAAGTGCTGAAGCAAAAGTCGTCTCCCGTCCCGCTAATCTTAATGACCGCCTACGGAAGTCAAGATATCGCCACCCAAGCAGCACATGCCGGAGCATTTGATTACATCTCAAAACCGATCAATCCGGATGATCTCGTTTTTGTCCTTAAAAAATTTGAGGAGTTTGAGCGGCTCAAACGCGAAAACGATGCACTCAAAGCCAGCCTCTCAGAGAAGTATTCCTTTAAAAATATCGTGGCTCAAAGCGCCGGCTTCAAGGAGATCTTTGAAACGATCAAGCGGCTCTCTCCTTTTAACACCACCGTGATGATCACCGGTGAATCTGGAACAGGTAAGGAGCTTCTCGCACGGGCTATCCATGAGAGTTCACCCAGAAGGGGAAAGCCTTTTATTGCGATTAACTGCGGAGCCATTCCAGAAAACCTCATGGAATCCGAGCTTTTTGGTCACAAAAAGGGCGCATTTACCGATGCTAGCCGAGACAAGAAAGGACTCTTTGAGGAGGCCAACGGCGGTACGCTCTTCCTCGATGAGGTAGGGGAGCTCCCCTTGCATCTACAGGTCAAGCTCCTACGAGCACTGCAGGAGCAGACGATCCGTCGAGTCGGCGATGAGCAAAGCATCACTATCGATGTTCGACTTGTATCGGCAACTCTCAGAAACCTAGAGAACGACGCTCAAGAGGGTCGCTTTCGAGAGGACCTCCTCTACCGTCTCAACGTCGTGTCCATTCACCTTCCACCCTTGCGAGAGCGCGTGGAGGACATTGCACTCCTCGTTGAACACTTTCTTCAGAAACACTCCAAGCGACTCGGTGTCCCACTCAAGAAGGCGGGTCCAGATGTTATGAAGATCCTTCTTGAGTACGAATGGAAAGGAAACGCGCGCGAGCTGGAGAATTGTATGGAGCGTGCCCTCGTGCTGTCGCAAGGCGATGAAATTAGCCTCGAAGCGCTTCCAGAGGCGGTTATCCGTCGACACGCGAAGCGGGCACACAGCACAACCTCCACTCCCACGGACTCCAATGACAATCTCTCCATCAAACAACGAACCGCGTCACTTGAGATCGATCTCATTCAACGAGCACTTCAAAAAACCGGTGGCAACCGCACTCATGCGGCTAAAATCCTCGAGATCAGCCATCGGGCTCTTCTGTATAAGTTAAAGGAATACGGACTCTCCGGAGGCGATGCCGAGCCCAAGGATGGCTAGGATTTGACTGTAGTCTATATGCATCAATTAAGGCGTCAGGGCTGACCTAAGTGGTGGAGCAGATAGCTAACTAATTGGATGTTGAAAACCTGTGGAAAACTCGTAGAAGAAGGTGACCCAAACACCCCCAAAACACCCTTAGATTGGGACAAAAATATTACATTTTTTTGTCCCTGCTAAGCACCTTTTACAGCATTTAACCGATTAATATAACTAGCTTTATCTGCAAGTCCAGTCATTTGGTGGAAAGCACCAGAGTGCCTTAATCTATATATATGCTGTCGCAAAAAACGGTCGAGCAACTGATACCGATCCTGCAGAAGGATGCCCGCCGCGCTCTCAAGATGCGCGTACGCGGCTTTGCGAAGCCATACTACTGCTCCTTTTTGTTGAAGGATCTCCACTGGTTCAATACCTGGGCAAGCAGCGGATCCACATGCAGGTCTCAAACCGATCGCACTCGAAACGTAAACTGCGACCTCCGGGTCGGTTCATACGACTACGACCAAGTCACCGATGGTGGACTCATCGAACAGGATGAAGATCTAGAGTCGTTGTCGTACTCCAGCGTGCCGGTTGATGAGAATAATTTCGATGGCTTGCGCCTCGCGTTGTGGAAGCTCCTTGAGAGCAAATTCAGAGAAGCTCTTACTGAGTACAAACAGAAGGAGGCGAGCAAGATCTCGACCCGAGATCCGAACAATGGGCTGACCTCGTTCACCAAGTCCAAGCGCGCGTCGTGTCGACGCCTGGGTCGCATGGAATCAGTCGACCACATCGCGTGGAGTAAATTCTGCAAACGGGCATCGCTGTGGATGTCGACGCTACCGCGATTATCAGGAAGTTGGGTTGAGTTCGACGTATCTCAAGAGACCCGTATATTCGTTAACACAGAGGGGAGTGTTATAGCGCAGAACTCTCAAGTTTTTTCACTGTCGGCGAATTTCCATAAGCTTACCAAGGAGGGAACGCGACTTGAGCAGGAGCTCGTAATCAACTGCGGCAATCAACGAGAGCTGCCGAACTTCGACACCTTCAAAAAACTCGCGCTTCAGAAATACGAGCAATTGATGCGTATGTCGCGCGCAAAGAAGATTCACGCATTCTCTGGACCAGTGCTGCTTCATCCCGGGCCCGCGGGTCTCCTCTTCCATGAAGCCGTTGGTCATCGCCTTGAGGGAAGCAGATTGCTTTCACACGGAGAAGGACAAACCTTTAAGGGTCAAGAAGGAAAGCAGATCCTCAAAGCACCTATTACCATCCGAGATAATCCAAACCTCAGAGAGTTCAACGGGGAGAAGTGCATCGGTTCGTACGCTTACGACGACGAAGGTGTTAAGGCTTCTGATACCGTACTGATTGAGGACGGCGTGCTCAAAAATTATCTAACGACTCGCGCTGCGATCGCCAAGGGCCGATTCCAATCGAATGGACACGCGCGCACAAAATTAAATCAGCGGCCTATCAGCCGAATGGCAGTCACCATTGTAGAGAGCAAAAACGGCATCTCCCTCGATCGCCTCAAGAGTCGCCTCGTTCAAGAGATTAAGAAACAGAAGAAGCCTTTTGGCATGATCGTCTACGAGACGGCTGGCGGCGAGACGGACACAACGAACTACGACTTCCAGGCATTCTCAGGAAACATCTCGTACGCCACACTGGTGTACCCGAATGGGCGCGAGGTACCTGTGCGAGGCGTAAACTTTGTAGGCACTCCGCTACAATCGCTCAATAACATAATCGCTATGGGAGATACCCCAACGCTCGACAACGGCTTCTGTGGAGCCGAATCGGGGCTCCTTCCAATCAGCACAATCTCCCCTGCCGCTCTCATCAGTAACCTTGAGCTCCAGGGCAAAGATGAGGAGATGGTAACCCCTACCATCCTTCAACGCCCAAAGAGCCTTCACCGAAAGCGGAAACGCACCAAGCAACGTCGCCGCAAGAGAAACAACCGATAATCAAACATCGTGCCCACATTAAGGGGTCAAAACTACGAGCTTTGCGCACCGCTGGGGATTGAGCGCTCATCCTACTCTTTACGTTAGGAGTATCTATGTCCAGTGGTACAGGTGAGCCCCGTCTTAACCGCCGCACGGTTACGATGGACGAAACAAAGGTTTTAAAGGAGGTCGTGCAACAGTCGACGCTCCAGCCCATTACTCCGAATCGTCAGGAGACGGTGTACGTGACGAATCCTACCCCAGCTCCTCCAACACCCCCGCAAGGCTACGCCGCTCTCACACAACAACTGCCGCAGATGACTACGCCACCCAACCAGAGTGGTCCACAGCACCCCGCATACCATCACGCCCTGCCACAGCACACTCCTCCGCCCCGGCAGGAGCCGATCTACCCATATCAGGAAAACTCGCAGATGAGACCACTCCCCCCTTCTCGACCGATCGTAGCCGGATCAGAGGGATGCACCGTTCTTGTGATCAACGCGAGCCAGAGCATGGCTCATGAGATCACCCTTGAGCTCTCCAGAACCCTTCCAGGTTCAACGATCCTTTTCGCTCCAACGTTGAGCCTCGCGTTGTGGATCTTAAAGAGAAGAAAGATAAACCTGATCCTCTCTAGCGCGATACTTCCCGACGGCGCCCTTGGAACGCTTCATCAGTTTATTGAACTTATGTCACCCCCACCTGAGCTTGTGGTAATAAGCGATCTCCACTCAACGCGCGCAGAGCTCGGCTCTCATCCGGGGTACCGATTCGTTGAACTCCGCAGAGTTTCAACCCGTCAAGGCGAAGAGTCTCATGTCATCCAGAGCCGGATCTCTGAGCTTGGGGCGAACTTGAGAAACGATCTTAACAACCCGCTCCAAGAGATAGTAGCGATGGCGTTTGTCGCCCATACAAGCCAGGGGCTCTCGCCTATGGCTGAAGAGGCGTTGTCGGCGATCCAACGCGCAGCTGGAAATATGGCCGATGTAGTCAATAGGCTTGAGGATAAGATTAGGGTCGTAGTATCTCAGTCCGCCGCCTAACTCACGGGCCAATCTTTAGGAATACCCAAATTTTCATCATCGCTGTACGTTGACCCTCATCGCATGAGTTCACGAAGCATAATTTTGGTCGTCTCCCTTGCCTGCCTAGTGCTCGCGCTCTTCGCATTTAGCGCCATCCACCCCCTCCCGTTCGGCTCTGTGGGAACGATTGACTTCTTTCAGTACTGGTATTCCTGGGGCGCGATCCGCGAGGGGAACAATCCTTACGATCCCATCCTTGCTGGTGAGATTCAAAAAGCCACGCCCCATATCTCCCTGAATCGGTTCATGTCATGGAACCCCCCATGGACCTTTGTGCTCCTATCTCCCTTCACCTCCGGACCGTTTGAAAGGTGTGCGATGTTTTGGATGGCTTTTCAGGTCGTTCTCCTCGGTGTCATAGCTCATGTAACCCCGCTGGCGCTTGGGGAGCGCGTTCCAAGCTTAGTCTTGAGAGCAGTCACGCCGATCGTTTTCTTTCCCGCTCTCGAGTCACTCTATTACGGTCAGCTCGGAGTGCTCCTTGCGACCTCCGTCGCGCTCTTTCTCTTCTTCCAACAACACGGCTCGTTTTTTTTGGCGGGGCTCTCTCTCCTTCCTCTATCGGTGAAGCCCCACCTCTTTGTGCTATTCATACTGCCAGGTGCGCAGTGGCTTCTTGGGCTGCCCCGGTCGCAGGCCTTGCGATTTATGTGCGGCGCGCTTGCGGGATTCACGCTCCTCATATCAATCACGTGCACATTGGCTCCGCACGTGCTCTACGATTGGATTGCGGCGATGAGAGGAGGCAATTCCTCCTCATTCACCGAAGGCACCATCCCATTCCCCTTTTGGCAAACAGCAACGCTCACCACGTGGATCCGCATCGCACTTACCTCTCATGAGATCCCGTCATGGCCTCTAACAGTCGTGCCATTAGCCGCGCTCATCGGCACGATCACCTATTTCCTTCGACAGAAAGGTCCAATTATCTGGAAAGATATTGCTCCTCCCCTCCTGTGCCTCTCATTGGTAACGAGCAGCTACGGCTGGGTGTTCGACCAATCCGTTCTCATCGTGCCCCACACAGCTATCATTTGTGGCGCGCTCTCATTGCAAAGACGCGCGGTGCGGGTGGTTCTGTTAGCCACCGCTTTTGGGCTCCAGATCCTAGCGATCTACCTGTCGGACATGCCTCAGCACTTTTTCGTGTGGCTTCCTATCGCCATCTTGCTCCTATTCCTAGCTCAGCGAGCGATGGGGTCCTCGCAGCGGAAACGAAAGCTCCCCTAGCTCGAGGATTGCGACGCTTCAACCGCCTGCAAATTAGCTTGAAGCTCTGTCGTTCCCTGGTAGGTACTCACTTCCGGACGGAACACGATATCAACGTACGAGTTTGGCTTGAGCGCTGGATGAGATGTTTGCCTCCACATCACTCCGGAGATGAATCGCTTTCCATCACTCAAAAGAGTTTTTAGGTGAGCGCCCTTAATATCACGAACCTCAACGACTCTCAGATTTCGCACCAGAACGTGGGGATTCGGATTACCAACACCGAATGGCGCCAAGTTTTTAAGCTCAGTGACGAGCGGGATTGTAATCTCTGAGAGCTCAGCCTCGGTGTCCGCATCGACAAATGGCACGGTCTCGATATCTCGCAAGCGCTTCTCACACTCTTCGTTGAAAGCTTTCTTAAAGTTAAGGAGTTCCTGCTCCTTGACTGAGAATCCTCCGGCACCGGTGTGACCACCATACTTGATGAGGTGCTGGCTGCACGCGGCGAGCGCGTCCACGACACTGAATCCCTTAATTCCTCGCACTGAGCCCTTGAAGATGCCAGGAACGTCCATGCCCATCACGGCTGCTGGACGATAGAAGTGCTCAACGAGTCTCTGCGCTACGATACCGATGACACCGGTATGAAATTCTTGATGCCAGGCGACTAATCCCCAGCGATGCTCTTTGTCTTTTTCTATTTGAGCTATCGCCTCTGCTTTGACGGAGCCCTCTATATCCTGGCGCTGCACGTTGAGGTCGTTGAGTTGTCGCGCGAGCTTCTCTGCCTTGGAGGTATCGTCGGTAGTCAAAAGCTCGACAACAAGCTCGCCGTGCACAATTCGACCTGCAGCGTTTAAGCGTGGACCGATTCCGAA
>JALRCK010000095.1:7440-7706 GCA_023262305.1 Deltaproteobacteria bacterium | reverse complement strand
TCGAGGAACGTCTTTGTGCGAGCCTTGAGCTTCTCAACGACATTTCCACCGAACGTTATCGGCGGGACAAAGGAGCCATCCATAACGTCGACATGAATCCAATCAGCCCCAGCTGCAACGATATCATCCACCTCTTCGCCTAACCGAGAGATGTCAGCCGCGAGAATAGAGGGGGCAACGATAACTGGAGCATGGGTCATAAACTGCGATCCTACGGGGGGCTGGGCTCAACAAATAGCTAAAAACAAAGCCAGCGTGCCAGCTTA
>JALRCK010000095.1:4322-7430 GCA_023262305.1 Deltaproteobacteria bacterium | reverse complement strand
CTGGAACACTTCGTGCTTAGTACCCCGTACGAGCCAGGATTGGCGAGCTCATAGGATGAGAACATTTAGGACAACTTTAGGAAGAGGCGTCCATGGAAATTACAAAAAAACCATTCATACAAACGTCGTCACAACAAGGGGTTACTTCCTCCGTCACCGGTCCTATCAAGCCCCCTGTAGAGACCGAATTCACAACCTTTCTGAGAGGAGTTGTCACCCCCGACTCGGCAAATAAGGTCAGTGAAGAGGATCTTTTTTCCGCTCTCGTACAACAGCGAATCAAGAACTCAAAGGGAGATGACGTCCTCAAGAAATTCCAAGAAACCCTCACTCAGACCAAGGAGTCGATGAAGAAGGGTGATGGGTACGTCCCCGTTGAGGATGCGACCAAGGCGGCCCTGATAAAGTCTCGTGAAGCTGGTCTCATCTCGAAGGAGGAGACCGACAAGATTTACTCGGAGTCGTTCGCAGCGGCTCAGCTCGATGACAACAAGGAGATCCTGTATGACGGTCGCGGAGGAGGCAACGACCCAACGATAGCGGTAGCCGCGTTCGACCAAGCAATGATGGTAGCCTCTGGGTTGATCGACAAATTCGATGATGGATCCTTGACGGCGACGATTCGCTCGGTAGAAGAGGCGAGCAACGGAAAGATGGCGGGCGATGTCGGCGGACACAGCGAATCAGGTGGAAGTGGAGGCTTTCTCTTCAAGCCAGTGGCTGACACGAACGGAAAACTGGTGGTTTTGATGCCTTCGAAACTCGCCGGTATGGTGGCTGGCGTGAAGTTGTACGATCCAGCGGGAACGCTCCTTGAGAGTGGTCGGTACACCGGAAACGGAAATGGAGGGCGCGACCACTATCGATTCAAGAGAACGGGTGGAGATTACCCCGATGGACTCTTCGTTGAGGCAACCCTCTCGACCGGAGACAAGGTTGTGTACCACATTAAAGAGACCTCCCAACGCACGGAGAATATCAGCCCGGTGAACAACATGGACGACTCCTCGTCGACCGACTCTTCAGGTTCCTCGGAAGACACCTCTGACGATTCGGGAGAATACGACGGATCAAGCACCGATACTCCGAGCACGCCGGATGATAACCCGGGTGCACTGTAGGTAAGAGCGAGCGACCGTCCCGCAACATGAACCGTGATCTGTGCTTGCCAGCCGTAGCGAAGGTTGGTCGGTCGCCTGCCGCGTGAGGCAAAGGTCGTTTGCGATGCGCGATATTCTTTGGCGACCGGCACGGTCGCCCTCCCGAGGTGCCAGATCGAGATATGGGAGGGCGACCGTGCCGGTCGCCTTGTTGCGTGAGGCAAAGGTTATTTGCGATGCGAGGCATTTTTTGGCGACCGGTGCGGGCTCGCGATGCGGGAGGGCGACCGGCTCAACGAGACCTCTAAACACTCGCCGTCTTACTCATCACCCCAAACGCTGCTTGCAGGTCCTTCTCAGCTACCACTACCGTCAGCTCAGTATAGGTAGAAACGACCTCAACGATATTGATTCGACTTAAGGCAAAGGGACGGATGAGCGCAAAGATCGTGTTTGGGGTGAGAAGGTAGCTCGCTGGAAATCGGATTGAGAGACTCGCTAAGTCCTCTTGCACGAGGATCGGCTTTTCGCCTTTGAAAACTTTGAGGACCTCGCCCTTCAAAGTTGAGGGAAGGATTAACGAGATCTCTCGGATACCGGACGTGACGGTCAAGAGATCTGCGTCGGCAAGGTTTTCGTTTTCATGTAGGGTGCGGAGCCTGCCACGAGTTGCTGCGCTCTTGGTAAAAGCTAGCTCCACCAAAGCTGAACGCGTTGAGATGCTCTCGATCTTTACCTTGGGGAAGAGGCGGGCGCGCTTCTTTGCATCTATCTCATACCTGCAGAGGGCGACAACGATGGTGCCCACGGAGACCTCTTTCTTTGCGCGTCGGGCGACCTCGGGGCGGATTTTTTTGGCGTAGGCGGAGAGGTTCAAGACCCCATCACTCAGGGCGCTTAAAGCGATCTCGGATTCATCGACGATCTCACGGACGACGGCGGCTATGGGTCTCATTGTGTAACGTATATTACATTAAAGTCCGTTACGATCCAATTTGTCACATTTCCCCATTCCCAACCCAACCGGAGGGCCCGTGTCCTCACGGGCAGGGGTTGCGACCATCGTGCCTGTACGCATTCCCTACCGCGATCCAATTCGTTGCAATTTCTCATACCCGGCCCGTCAGGAGACGGGCCCTCCGGAGGCTGGGGATCTCAAATTCGTCGAGAGCGCATTCCACACCGGCAAATCGAATATAATCGCCGTCCCCTCCCCCTCTCGGCTTAAGATCTTGAGCGGTGCACCGTGCATTCGTGCTACCTCGGCGGCTACAGAGAGTCCGATGCCTGAGCCTTTGATAGCATGCTGCACGTTGTCACCTCGAACGAACCGCTCTGAAACACGCGAGAGCTGCTCCTCTGGGATACCGACCCCGGTATCGTGGATTGTGACTCGCACCTTGTCGGCAATAACGCTCACGCTCACATCAATCGAACCATGCTGAGGGGTGTATCTGATGGCGTTATCAAGGAGATTTCTCGTCATGCGCTCTATCAATTCAAGGTTTCCGTGAATGAGTGGGAGCTTCTGAGGAATTCCAAGTGATACCTCGATCTTTTTCTCGCTCGCCATCGGTTTCACCACCATTACACAATCCATCAGGAGGTCTCCAATCGAAAGTGGCTCCATCGGCACATCATCCTCTGCCGCCTGGATTTTCGAGAGGTGGTGCAGGTCGTTGAGCATCGCTGCAGCAGATTTTGTGCTCCTCAAAGCGACCTGTAGCTCACGTGAATTATTACCTATCCCCTTATCAACCATCGACTCAAGGGAGTTTTGAATTGAGGTGAGCGGCCCACGCAGGTCATGTGAGAGAACCGCGAGTGAAGTCGAAACGGCTTTAAGCTTTCGATACATCAAGACGAATACGACCGCTACGATGACGCCGGTCGATGCGAGAGCTATCACGAAGGTTGAGAGGCCCAAACGCAGACTCGCCGCGCGCTCGAAGTAGCTCTGGAACGCGCCGCTTGAGGTAACAACGTAGAGGTAGTACGACTCTCCTCC
>JALRCK010000095.1:0-4312 GCA_023262305.1 Deltaproteobacteria bacterium | reverse complement strand
AGGCGCAACGCCGCGACTGAGAACGGAACCTTCGCCCTTGGATCGTGCGGATCATCGCCATAGGCAACCTCAAGATCAGAGAAATCGCCGCGAAGCATATAGCCCACCGGCCGGGGATTAACGAACGGCAGAACGATGCGACCATACCCCTGCGGGGCGTACTTTACGATCCCCCGGTCATTGATGATGTAGAGACGAATGTGTGGGTTGATCTGCGCCACCTCATTCAACCGCATCTGCAGCTCGTCATGAGTATACTGCTCGCTATATTTTCTGAACTTCTCAGCAAGAGGCGCGGCGATATTTCGATAGAGCGTTGATTCGGTCGATGAGAGCGCGTTGTTTGAAAAGTACGTTACGGCGAATCCCTGGATGATAACCAGCACCCCCACTACCGTTGCGACACCAATCAGCGTCGAAGACGAGACATAGGTGCGTGCGGTCTTCCAACACGCTCGTGCCAAAGCCGTGAGGGAACCTCTCTGCCCCTTGCTGTTACTGGGCTGAGAGGTTGTCATCTGACTGTCCTATAAATTTATACCCAACCCCCCAGACAGTTTGAATGTGGGTGGGATGCGCAGGGTCCGGCTCTATCTTTGACCGAAGGCGATTGATATGGGTATTCACAGTGTGCTCATACGCGGAACTTGAGTATCCCCACACATAGTTCAGGAGCTGCTCTCGAGAGAAGGTGCGGCCGACGTTCTTCAAGAAGAAGGTGAGAAGGTCGAATTCAGTTGAGGTCAGATCAAGCTTCTTGCCGCGCCCAAACGCCTCGTGCGCATGCAGATCAATTTTAAATTCTCCGCTCTCAAGCGTCTTTTGCTCATGCACCTGTTCGCCGGAAACTCGTCTAATGAGGGCCTTGGCGCGCACCGCTATCTCACGAACGCTAAAGGGTTTCGTCACATAGTCATCCGCGCCAAGCTCAAACCCAAGCACCTTGTCGATCTCCTCTCCGCGGGTCGTAAGCATCATGATCGCCGCTCGGATCCCCTTGCTACGAAGGGTGCGGCAAATCTCCATGCCATCTTTGCCGGGAAGGGCAACGTCGAGAATAATAAGGTCGTAAGTATCTTGCAGAGCTAGGTCGCATCCTCGATTGCCGTCGAGCGTCTCAGTGACAGCAAAGCCTATCTCTTTGAGGTGCGTGACGAGTATCTCGCGCACATTTGAGTCGTCTTCGACGACCAGAACTCGTTTGGTAGAAGTATCCATAAAAAAACCCCCGTACAACCGCTACGTTAGTGTTATGGGGATACCGTGGGGAACAGCGCTTATTTCGGATAACCACCTGAATTTAGGTTACCGATCGGTAAACTCACTCGGAGTGTTACGGCGGAGGGCTTTTGTCCTCGAGCGCATCTCCTTGTTCCGTAGCCGAGCCCGCTCCACGGATTCCGGTGCGTCTGTAGGGATCCGTTCAATTCTCGGAGCGGTCAGCTCCTCAAGGAGTGAATTGAGCTTTTCCAGCGCCTCTCGTTTGTTGTCCCCCTGAGTGCGGTGGGCTTGCGAGGTAATAACTATCCTCCACCCATCGAATCGCTTGTCTTGAGCCTCAGTGAGTCGGGCGCATATCTCCCCTCTTTGAGCCTCGGTTAAGACCCGAGAGTCTCGCACAGGGAAACGCAATGTAACTTTTGTCTCGACCTTATTGACGTTCTGCCCCCCGGGGCCGCCTGAACGGGCGGTTGTAAAGGTTACCTCACTGAGGGGGATATCGACCTTGGTGGTGTTGGCGGGTTGGGGACTCATAAGGGGAAGTATCTCATAAATCGCGCGTTAAGGAAGGACGGGATGGTGGGAACTTAGGGAGCTCGGTGCAATCCAATCTGACGCATGGGCACATACCCGGACCGCGAGTACGCGGTCCCTCCAAATCCGACCGCCCCACCCGCATCCCGCGTCCCTCCGTCCACTACCATTCGTTCAACCATGGAGGGACCGCGTACCCGCGGTCCGGTGTCGCGATCCCCGTTACGAGAGGTTCGACGCCGCTACCTTTTGGCCCCGATTTCCTCTATGGTTACTCGCATCATGCAATCGCCCAATCGCCTTACCTGCTCTGTGATCGCGACAGACTCGTGGTCATCGGCCCGTGCGCTCGACGTTACAACTCTGCATGGGCGTGTTAAGACACCTATCTTTATGCCCGTGGCTACCCAGGCGGCGTTGCGATGCGTTGACCTTCCGGTTGCTGATGAACTCGACTTTCAGGTTCTTCTCGCTAACACCTACCACCTTTTGCTTCGTCCTGGGCCTGAGATCATGGCGCAGCATGGGGGGATTCATCGATTCATGAACTGGCAGCGCGGTGTGCTCACCGACTCAGGGGGATTTCAGATCTTTTCGCTCTCACGGCAACTCTCGATCTCTGAGGAGGGTGCGACCTTTCGCAGTTATGTGGATGGGCGCAAAATTCACCTCACTCCCGAAAAGAGTATCGAGATGCAACGGATCATCGGCAGCGACATCATGATGGTGCTCGATCAGTGTATCCGTTCTACATGCACCGAGGATGAGGCTCGGGCGGCTCTTGAGCTCACCACTCGTTGGGCGCAGCGCAGCTTCGATGCTCGCGGAGATTCCCAACAGGCGCTCTTTGGGATCGTGCAGGGAGCGTGCTTTCCGAACCTGCGAAAGGAGAGCGCGGAACAGATTACCGCAATCCCCTTCGACGGCTTCGCGCTCGGCGGCCTAGCTGTTGGTGAAACAAAGAGTGAGCGCGAGGACACAACCGAGTTCGCGGCACCACTCTTGCCCGCGGATAAGCCTCGCTACCTGATGGGCGTTGGCACCCCGATTGATCTCTTGGAGGCGGTCCGTCGCGGCATGGACATGTTCGACTGCATCTTGCCGACCTCGCTTGCGAACCAAGGGGTCGTGTTTACATCTCGGGGCCGATTAGATCTTCGACGCGGAATCTATCGCTCAGACATGGCTCCCCTTGATCCGAAATGCAGGTGCTCGACTTGCCAGCGGTATACGCGATCGTACCTGCAGCACCTGGTGCGTTCGGGTGAGTTCATCGTTGGTCAGCTCTTGAGCATTCACAACCTGACCTTCTACCGCGAACTTATGCGCGGCATGCGCGATAGCATCATCGCAGGATCGTTCCGAGACTTCTATCATGCCAACGTTGAGGCGCTCTCAAGTGACGATCTCGATAATCCACCACAACCCCCACCCGTCAATACCAAGCTGGATCGTTTGGTGCTTGGAAACTATGAGATCGTCATCCGTGAAAATAACGTGGGGGCAATTCGCCACCGCGAATCCGGCGAGATTATGCACGTGTCGAATGATCCTCGCACGGAAGCGCACACACTCTACGTGGAAGGCTCGGGATTGGTGGAGAGGCTTGCTGAGGATAGTACTCCACTCGTTATATGGGACGTTGGACTCGGCGCTGCGACGAACTCGATGGCAGCACTTCATGCGCTTGAGGGCCTTGAGAGTGTCGCTCGTCCCGTCAAGATAGTGAGCTTTGAGAGCGATCTCGATTCGTTAAAACTCGCCGTGCAACATCCTTGGCACTTTGCTCACCTAAGACACGCGGCGCCACATCGTTTACTGCGAGACGGGCAGTGGCAGAGCTCAAAACATCCGATCTCGTGGCAGTTGATGCACGGTGATTTTATGGAACGGTGCGATGAGGCAGAGGCGCCGGACATCGTGTGGTTTGACCCCTTCTCCTCAAAGGTGGACTCACCGATGTGGACGATGCCTGTGGTCGCGAAGGTTCTCCAACTGACGAAGGGAAAGGCTGCGAGCTTGCACACCTATTCGTCATCGACTGAATTTAGAGCCTCATTACTGCATGCCGGCTGGTATGTCGGGGTCGGGGCCTCAACCGGAATGAAGCGCGAGTCAACGCGGGCATACACACCCGAGGCCGTTCGACGCGGTTTGGCGAGAGAGCTTCTCGATAGCGCGTGGTTGGCGCGGTGGGAACGGAGCAGATCTCAGGTGCCTGTTGGCGCGGAGCCGGAGCCGTTT
Source organism: Deltaproteobacteria bacterium (assembly GCA_023262305.1). Lineage (GTDB taxonomy): Bacteria > Bdellovibrionota_C > UBA2361 > UBA2361 > OMII01 > OMII01. The sequence continues at coordinate 313 of JALRCK010000095.1, read as the reverse complement.
AAAGAAGCGATTCGAGCGCATCCGCAGTTCGGTGTCGCAATCCCTGTTCAGACCTGAAGATTCAGGTGCGATCCAATTTGATACTGGGAAACATACCCGGACCGCGAGGACGCGGTCCCTCCATAATCCATGCAACCATGGAGGGGACGAGGTCCGTCCGCCCATAATCCATCCACCCAACGGGGGAACGCTGCCCCTCCGCCATCTGTTCACCCTGGAGGGACCGCGTACCCGCGGTCCGGTGTCGCGACCACCGTTACGATCGGAACATCCGGGTGCGATCCAATTTGATACTGGGAAACATACCCGGACC
>JALRCK010000094.1 GCA_023262305.1 Deltaproteobacteria bacterium | reverse complement strand
GTCCTGCTGCACTCAAGCTTGAGCTCAAAACCAGGTAGTGTCCTACAAGGCTCACCTTGATCCCCACTAATCCATCCGCGATCTCAAGGGCTGCAGCGAGCATGTCATGTGCGCCACGAATAGGAACTGTGACGATATTGAGGCCCATATAGAGCGTACTATCTGAAGGTTTGCGCAGCCCCTCAAGGAGGATCTCAAGCTCCTCGTCACCTTTGATCTGAACCATCCACCGAACAAGATCTGGAGTTTTTTCTCTCTGACACTTCTCAGGATCAAAACCCTTTCGAGCGATAAAGTCCTCCACCACTCGAACCGGATCTCGCCCTCCGGTTATCTTGCGAATATTCAATTCAGCAAATTTTCTGATCTTGCCCATAGTGAGATCTCAGTTTGAACAACGCTACTTGTGATAGCTAATCCCCTTCATCAAGGTGTGCGCTCGATAGAGCTGCTCGACGAGAAGAAGTCGCGTAACTTGATGTGGAAACGTAAGCGCTGACAAAGATATGATGGAGTCCGCCTCGTGTCTAACTTTTTCGGCAAAGCCAAAGGCACCCCCTATGACAAAGCAGAGCGTTTTAATCCCCGAGTTCATACGTTTTTGAAGGAAATCACTAAACCGCTTCGAGTCTGTGCTCTGCCCTCGCTCATCAAGCACCACAAGGTAGTCATACGACTTAACCTTCTTTAAGACCTCATCAGCCTCTCGCGCCTGCACCTCGGCAGGGCTCATCGATTCCGGAGATTCCATTCCAAGCTCAACGAGTTCGACAGAAAAACTCCCCTTGATGCGCTGCAAGTACTCGGCTTCCCCTTGCACAACGAAATGCTGCCGAACCCTGCCGACACTAAGCACCACTATCTTCATAGGATCCACCACATCTCCCTAAGAAACTCCTCTATACCATACCGTGCAACAATACCTGTGGTCCCGTATGAGTGGGGCCAGGCTGCCACCCAGGATGCACGCAACCAGCTGAATTAACCGGGGATCTTTTTTTGAAATTCCTATAAAGTTTTTGCGGGAACTGACCGACCCAGTGTGTGTACAGAACGGAGGCTGTTTCTCTTCTGCCATGGACGGCAAAACGGAGCCTGCGCTGCTCATGCTGAGCTACGCAATACCGGAATCCATTTGTCGTATGTGTCATGGAAGAAGAACATGGGCATTAACAAAATAAGCAACCTCTTCGCCGCGAACACTGACGCGGTACCCGCGGTCACACCCACCAAGGTAGTTACCCCGCAAGCAACTCAAACACAGGGCTCTCCTCAGGGAGGGGCTGACGCAGTTGTGTTCTCAAGCAAGCTGCAGCCCACCAATCGTGTGCCCCTTGAAGACCCCGAGAAAGCTCGCGCTGCCCGGGTTCAGCAGATCAAGGCGGACGTGAGAAGCGGGAACTACAAGGTAGACAAAGAAAAGGTCGCCGTCTCCGTGCTACGCGATCTAGCCTAACCCCCTTCACGCGCGTAATACTTCTCAAAGACATCGCAATCGAGCGAAGCAACGTCTTTGGATGGCACGTCATACATGAGAGCCCTCTTCTTTATTGCCTGCGCGTTACTCATCTCGGCATGTGTTCGACCCGCCACGCCGCATCCGCCAGACCCCAGCGAGAACCCCCGCTGGGCATTTTCAACTGACACCAACCCAAAAGGGGTCTTTCTTGTTGTGCACGGACTCAACCTGAAGCCGAGTGCGCTCGATCCCCTCTGTGGATTCCTCGCGAGCCAAGGATTCCACTCCTATCGCACAACTCTGCGAGGGCATAACGAACCACAGGGAGAGCCCTTTGATGTTGCCGAATGGCAGCGAGATGTCGTCGAGGCCACCGCAACCATCCAATCCCGTTTTCCCGACCTACCCTTCTACGCGTTGGGATACTCGATTGGCGGGCTCCTTCTCACCAACGCGTTCGACTCCAACTCACATATCCCGACACCGCGGGGGATGATCCTTCTGGCTCCCGCGATCTCGTTACGAACATTTGCAGATATAGCGACAACCCTAAGTATCCCTCCGCCTCTCTCATGGTCTGTCCCCAACCTCGCCCCACCAGCGTATCGTCGATACGAGCTAACACCAATCTTCTGGTACGCAAATACGCTCGCCCTCTATGAAACGATGGGATCGATTCAAAACGCCACCCGATTAAAGAAGATTCAAACCCTTGTGATTCTTAATCCGAAGGATGAGCTTGTGTCAGAGGAGGGCACGAGGAGGTGGATTCAGGGGCATCACCTTGCCCCCCAATGGCGGGTTGAACTCATCCATCCTGCACCCTCGGACGGCTTACTCAAAGAGCACCTGATAATTGATCAAACCTCACTCGGCGCAAGTGAATGGACCCACCTTCAGTCTCTCGTAGGGGCTTTCTTGGCTGAAATTGATCGTTAGCTTTTCGCGCCGTCGTCGTGGCTGTCATGACGGTCGCCACACGCGATATTGTATTCTTTTACCTTATTGAGGAGCGTCTTGTAGCTCACTCCAAGAATTTCAGCTGCTTTTGACTTGTTCCCACCCGTCACATGGAGCGCTCTCTCGATCGCCTGCGCCTCAGCCTTGTGGACAGCTTGTGAAGCTATCTCTGGCAAGGTCTTGATCGATTCTTCGATAGCCGCGAGATCGAGGCGAACATAAATTCCAAGGTGCTCCGCTTGGATGACGTGGTCACACATCAAGACGGCGCGCTCGATAACGTTCTCAAGCTCTCGCACGTTTCCTGGCCACGAATACGACAGCAGCATATCTTGGGCTACGGGGTCTATCGTGATGTTCTCCTTGCCCATGGTAGCGGCGAAGTGCCGTATGCTGCGCTCAACCATCGGCAAGATGTCCTCTTTACGTTCACGCAACGGAGGGAGGTTGAACGTAATCACCGCCAAACGATAGTAAAAATCCTCACGCATCTCGCCAGACGCGATCTCTGCTTCTACATCCCGATTTGTCGCTGCTATGATACGGGGATAGACACGGATCTGCTTGTTACCTCCCACGTGCCGAATCTCATGCTCTTGCAGCGCTCGTAGGAGCTTTACTTGGAGGAGTGGAGGCATGTCTCCAACCTCATCAAGGAAAACCGTTCCTGCCGATGCGAGCTCAAGCACCCCCACGCGCGATTGCGTGGCACCGGTGAATGCGCCTGCCTCATGCCCAAAGAACTCACTCTCCAAGAGGTCTTGCGGAATCGCGGCACAATTCACCGCGACAAATGGCTTGTCGCGACGCTCGCTATGCTCGTGAAGGTATCGAGCGAGAACCTCCTTGCCGGTTCCGCTCTCGCCGAGAATCAGCACCGAGCTATCCACCTTCGCCACATGCCGTGCCTGCGCGAGGATCTTCTCAAGAGCGGGAGATACCGTGAAGAATCCGCGTTGCCTCTTGGCTCGATCCGCGCCCTCTCGGTCAATGATCCGGTTGTGCTTGATAACATCTCGAAGCATGGATCCAAGGGTCGAGGGCTCGAACGGTTTCGAAATGTAGTCAGTCGCCCCAGACTTCATCGCCTCAACCGCCACAGCAACAGAGCCGAAGGCCGTCATGAGCACATACGGGAGCCTTGGAAATTGCTCACGAACTTTGCGAAGGAGCTCGATGCCGTGCATCCCGGGAAGCTTGAAATCAGCGAGAATGCAATCGAGCCGCTCGACCTTTAAGATAGGCAGCGACTCCTCGGCACTCGCCGCGCTATGCACAGCGAATCCACCAGTTTGAAGAACGGTGCACAGAACCTCTCGCAGGGATGTGTCGTCCTCAATGACGAGGATAGTTTCCATGAGTACAGTCATCGGCATTTTTGCTGCCGAACTTGAAAGGTCAGAATATAAGGAAAAAGCAAGTCAAAGCAGCGTTTTAGCAACATCCATACAGAATGGCCTGGCGATCGTTGCTCCGTGATGCAACCAGGGCCGCAAATTAATTCGATCCGCGCGGTGATATCCGGCTCGTTGCGAACCGCTAATTCTTCGAAACGAGCTGCCGCAACACATATGGCAGGATGCCACCGTGCTTGTAGTATTCAACTTCGATATTCGTATCGATTCGAAGTCGCAGCGGAACTTCAAGGCTCGTACCATCAGCACGCTTAACCACCAACACGACCTCCTTACCAGGTCGAATACTGTCAGCACCTTCGAGCCCTTGAATGGTGAACTCCTCCGTTCCGGTCAATCCGATCGACTTAGCGGTCTGTCCGTTCACAAACTGGAACGGCAAGACGCCCATACCGATCAGATTACTGCGGTGAATGCGCTCAAAGCTCTCTGCCACTACAGCCTTAATGCCCAAGAGCCTTGTCCCCTTCGCTGCCCAATCGCGGGAGCTTCCGGTCCCATACTCCTGCCCTGCAAAAACGATCAGCGGGGTCAACTTCTCTGCGTACTTCATCGCGGCGTCGAAGATCGGCATCGTCTCTCCTGTAGGCTGGAACTTCGTCACGCCTCCCTCAACACCCGGAACCATCAAGTTTTTAATTCGCACGTTAGCGAACGTCCCGCGAACCATCACATCGTGCGTTCCGCGACGAGCGCCGTAGCTGTTGAAGTCCTTCACATCAACGCCTCGGCTGATGAGGTACTTTCCAGCAGGAGAGTCCTTCTTTATCGAGCCCGCTGGGCTGATATGGTCAGTGGTAACTGAATCACCAAAGATAGCGAGTGCACGCGCATGTGCCACCTGCCCTACTCCGCTTGGCGTGAGCGAAAACCCTTCAAAGTATGGAGGCTCCTGAATGTATGTGGACTTTGTCTCCCACTCGTACACAACGCCAGTGCTTGATGGAACTTTGTCCCACAACGGATTCTGCGCAGTCACATCGCCGTAGAGCCGTCGATACATCTCAGGGTTAAACGCTTGCGGCATGAGCGCATTAATCTCCTCGGAGGTTGGCCAGATATCCTTCAGGTAGACCGGCTTCCCCGACGAGTCAGTTCCGAGCGCGTCCTTCGTAAGATCGATATTGACCGTTCCCGCGAGTGCAAACGCCACAACCAGCGGAGGGCTCATCAAGAAATTCGCCTTTATGTTCTGGTGTACGCGAGCCTCAAAGTTTCGATTGCCAGAGAGCACTGCCGCCCCAACCAGATCATTCTTGGTGATGCACTCCTCTACTTTGGCGTCCAGCGGACCTGAATTACCGATACACGTTGTGCATCCATACCCAACTACTTGAAAGCCGAGCTTGTCGAGGAAGGGCTGCAACCCAGTCTTGGAGAGATACTCACTCACCGCACGAGATCCCGGCGCAAGAGAGGTCTTTACGAACGGCTTCACCTTGAGCCCCTTCTCCACCGCCTTCTTGGCGAGGATACCAGCCCCAAGCATCACGCTTGGGTTTGATGTGTTGGTGCAGGAGGTAATTGAGGCGATGAATACCTCTCCATTGCCTACCTCAACATTCGTGGTCGCACCATCGACGCTCCCAACTCCAGTTACAGGAACCGTTACAGAAACTTTCTTGGCGAGGTCAGCAGGCGTCTTGCCGTATCCACCCTCGGCAAGCCCCTGAACGAGGAGATCGCTGAAGGCCGTCTTCACATTACCAAGCGCGATCTTATCCTGCGGGCGCTTAGGACCAGCAACACTCGGCTGAACGGTTGAGAGATCGAGGTCGAGGAGCTGCGAGTAATCGCACTCGCCCTTCTTCGGGATACCGAAGAGCCCCTGAGCCTTGTAGTAGTTTCGGAAGGTCTCAACTCGCTCAGCAGACCGCCCTGTTGCTGTAAGGTATTCGCATGTTCTCTCATCAACGGGGAAGAAGCCCATCGTGGCGCCATATTCAGGGGCCATATTCGCGATAGTCGCGCGATCCGTAACAGGGATAGTCTCTGCGCCCTCGCCGAAGAACTCAACAAACTTTCCAACCACCTTCGCTTTGCGAAGTACGTTCGTTATGTGGAGAACGAGGTCTGTCGCCGTAACACCAGGCGAGAGCTTGCCGTGAAGGTGAAAACCAACAACATCAGGCGTGAGGAAATACACGGGTTGTCCAAGCATCGCAGCCTCAGCCTCAATGCCACCAACACCCCATCCAACGACGCCGAGGCCATTGATCATCGTTGTGTGTGAATCAGTTCCGACCAGCGTGTCTGGGAAGTACACACCGTCGCGCTCCAGCGCTCCCTGTGCGAGGTACTCGAGATTTACCTGGTGACAGATTCCAAAGCCAGGTGGAACAACGCTGAACGACTTAAACGCCTGCTTGCACCACTTGAGGAACTGGTATCGTGACTCGTTACGCTCGAATTCAGTCTCCATGTTGAGCTGCAGTGCGTCATTTCGATTCGAATAGTCGACCTGAACGGAGTGGTCGATCACAAGGTCAACCGGAACAAGGGGCTCGATCATCCCGGGGCTCTTCTTGAGCTTTTGAACAGCGGAGCGCATAGCCGCGAGATCAACACCAAGAGGCACCCCAGTGAAATCCTGCAGAAGCACTCGGGCGACAACGAAGGGAACTTCCGATGTTCGCTCTCCAGTTGGCTGCCAAGCGGCGAGCTCTCGGACGTTACGCTCTTCGACACGCGCCCCATCACAGTTCCTTAGCACAGACTCAAGAACGATTCGGATCGATACTGGAAGGCGGGAGATCTTTCCGACACCAGCCTTCTCGAGATCGGGAAGGGAGTAAAACTTCGCCCGAGCGCCTGAGCCGGTCGTAAACTCTTTGAGCGTATTGAAGAGATTGTGTGTCATGAGTCACCTAAGTCGGATGGATCCGTGAATTTATGTAGGCCCTTTTTTACACGGCTAAGGCGCTCTCACACAATGATTTTATTCGCGTTTGCGCCGGATTATCGCCCCTCACACACTCAACAGGATCATTGCTCGAAGCTCCCCCGCAGGGTACCCTCAGCGAAAGTTTTCATGGATATAAACTTCGTCCTCCTGCTCGTCTCCCTCCTCAATCTCCTGGCAGACCTCTACAACATCATGAAGTTTAGAGATCATATTCCGCGCTGGATGATACGGGCAAACATCAGTGCGCTTGCAGGATGCGGTCTTGCCTGGCTGCTCATGCCCCAGACATCGGGGTACATCGCACTTGGAATCCTTGCTCTCTACATCGTCTCTATCAAACGCTACACTCACAAGAGAGCCCCACAACCAAGCCTGCCCAGCCCCGCAACCAAATTGCTGATCGGCTTAAACATAGCGGTCTTCATCGTTCAAGCCAGCAAAGGCGCCACCAACGACGCCGCTGAATTCGTTGAGCTCGGAGCAGTTTTTAGTCCCCTCCTGGCTGAGGGTGAGTGGTGGCGCATCTTTACAGCACAGTTCCTTCACTGGGGCGCCATGCACCTCGCCTTCAACATGCTCGGTCTGTGGATTTTAGGCCGAACCGTTGAGGCGATGCTCGGATTTTGGCGTTACGTTATGCTTTATCTCATCAGTGGCGCAGGAGGAATGTTGATCGCGTGGGGCGTATCACAACTCTCCCCGGATCCCCATCCGATCATACTCCTTGGAGCATCGGCTAGCGTGCTCGGGCTCGTGGGAACTCAAGCTGCAATCGCGCTGCTGGCGTATCGATACACTGGGAGTGTGGTGGCAAAGGCACAGCTCAATTCCATGACACAGATTGTGCTCCTTCAAGCCGTCTTCGACATGATGGTGCCCGAGGTGAGCTCAACGGCACATGTTGGGGGAGCTGCTGTGGGGTTCTGCGTTACGTATGGATTCGTGAGCAGAAGGATGAGGCTTAAGGGCTTCAGGTCTGAATGAAGC
>JALRCK010000093.1:1288-7731 GCA_023262305.1 Deltaproteobacteria bacterium | reverse complement strand
TGTGGCGGACGCTTCTCTTGCGGTTGAGGTATGCGCCAACCTTTTGAGCGAAGAGAGAAGCGTCGGCTATGTTAAGGAGCTCAAGGTTAACCAGGAGGAGCAGCGCAAGGTCTTTGCTGCAGGGCGCGATGAACTCAAGTTCATCACTCTAGCTGAGGCGCGCGCCCGGCGAGCTCCCTTTGTTCCCTATGCGATTGAGAAGCCAGGCGCTCTTGGCTCGCTGGCGTTGCGGGACATCCCCCTCGATGAGGTTGCTTCATTTATCGATTGGTCCCCCTTCTTTTGGACATGGGAGCTTAAGGGATCCTACCCATCGATTTTCGAGAATGCCAGCGTCGGCGCCCAGGCAAAGGAGATCTTTGCTGAGGCGCAGAGTCTCCTCAAGCGCATCATCAAAGAGAAGCGCTTCTGGCTTGAGGGAGTGGTTGGAATCTATCCTGCGCGCGCTGAAGGCGATGACGTTGTCGTGTTCGATCCAGAGCATGCCGCGCACGAGCGTCAGCGATTCTCGTTCCTGCGCCAACAGCGCAACCGCGAGGGGCTGCCGAATCTCTGCCTCTCCGATTTTGTAGCGCCGAAAGAGAGTGGCTTGACCGATTATATGGGTGGCTTCGCGGTGGTGTGCCACGGCGTCGAAGCGTTCGCGAAGGAGTTCGAGGACGCGGGCGATGACTACTCCTCAATTATGGTTAAGGCTCTCGGGGACCGTTTTGCTGAGGCGCTCGCTGAATATCTTCACAAAAAGGTTCGTGAGATGTGGGGGTACGGAGCGAGCGAGAAGCTCTCGGTCGATGCGCTTATTCGAGAGGAGTACCGCGGCATTCGTCCCGCACCTGGGTATCCCGCCTGCCCCGATCACACGGAGAAAGCTAAGCTGTGGGAGCTCCTTGATGTTAAAGAGGCTATCGGGCTTTCGCTAACTGAGAGCTTTGCGATGTATCCGGCGAGTAGTGTGTCAGGATTTTATTTTGCCCACCCTGAGTCCAAGTATTTCAACGTCGGAAAGATCGACAAAGATCAGGTAATGGATTACGCCAAGCGCAAGGGGATGTCGATTGAGGAGGTCGAGCGATGGCTGGCACCGAATCTCGGGTACTAGAAGTGATTGAGACAGCAGTTCCCCTCTCATGCGTTCCCCGCAACGCGCATGAGGCACTGGCGGCGCTACCAGCAGATAAGGCAGCGTCGTTTGTGCGTTTTGCCTATAGGGATCTGAAGAATAATCCTCTTGCGGCTCCCCTCCTCGCAGACATTTGCGAGCGCAGTTTTCGAAGTGAATACCCTCTCTCTGAGTGGTTCGCCCAGATCAACCATGTCTACGAGTGGCTCGAAGAGCGTGGCAGTCGGGGCAAGCTCTCTGATGTTGTTGAGTACGTGAGTTGCGCCTTTGAGGGTACGGGGACTCATCCCGGGACTACCGTCGATTGGTATCTCACCAACTTCGGCTTCGCACGCAGCTCCCCACTATAGTCTTACGGGGACGAGAGTAGTCCGTGCTCCTGAAAGCTGTAGTAGCCCCGTCTCGCCACGATGATGTGGTCGAGCAGCTTAATACCGAGCGTCCTGGCTGCCTGGGCGATCTGTGTTGTTACCCGTTTATCTTCCTCGCTTGGGGTAGGATCTCCAGATGGGTGATTATGAGCAATGATCACGGAGTAGGCCCGGTCTGTTATCGGACCAACAAACACCTCGCGTGGGTGTATCGGGCAACTGGTGAGGAGTCCAATCGAGACGGTTCGGATCTTAACCACCTCATGAGCTCCGTTGAGCGAGATACACACAACGTGCTCTTGATGGCGGTCAAGAAGGTGTGCCAGAAGGGGGGTAACATCATGAGCCCGCTTAATTCGTATTCCCTCTGGGTGGATGCGGCGCCGTGAAAACTCAAGCGCAGCAGCCAAGAGGTAGGCCTTAGAGGGTCCGATCCCAGAGATCGCCTGGAGTGCGTCAAGACTTGGACCGTCTGCTGAGTCAAAGTACGGCAACACCTTTGCGGCGAGCCGTTCAACTGGGCAGCTCCGGGTCCCGGTTCCCAGCATGATAGCGAGCAGTTCGGTGTCGGAGAGTGCGCGGGGTCCTTGAAGGGCGAGTTTTTCGCGCGGGCGAGAATGTTGTGTCGTGTCGATAGATTCCATGACGATGCATCGGGAATTATGGAGGGGAGTTGCGTAACCCTTCGTCTTTTGTGACGTTTTCTTGCCCCCCTGAAATGTTAGCTGACTCATCGACTGAGTGATTGAGGAGCGCCCTCACTTTGGGTATTCTGCCGCCCCTGTATGAGCCTGTCAGCTGAAGAAAAAGAGAGCCTCGATGCCGAGCATGCGGTCTTTGTGAGCGTTAAGGGAGCCGTGGCATCCCAGATAGCGCGCGCAGAGGAGCGGCTCGTGGCCGAGAATCGTCGTGCTCGAGCTCTGACATCGGAGATTCACGAGACACGACGGGTCGAGGATAAGGCTCTTCTCGCCTCAGACGAGGCGGTATCTCATGGTCTGAAGGATTCAAAGCGTGAGGAGCTTGAGACGCTCAAAAAGCAGCTTCAGAACCCCTACTTTGCTCGGATCTCCCTCGAAGAGGATGAGCCAAACGGCTCCACGAAGTTTATCGAATATAAATTGGGATTTGCTGCAAACACGGACCTTCGGATTATAGATTGGCGAAAAGCCCCCATCTCTAAACTCTACTACGAGTACAAAGAGGGCGACGACTATCTTGAAGAGATACTCGGGCGCGAACGCTCGGGCAAAGTCATTCTGAGAAATCGGATTGAGGTCGATAAGGGGGATTTGCGAACGGTGCAAAACCGATTCGGAACCTTTCATTGGAATCCGACTAGCGCGACATGGGAGCCGAGCGTGGGGAGTATGCACCGTCGCAAATCCACCGACAGCCACCTTCCCGAGATCCTCTCGTTGATTACGGCTGAGCAGTTCCGGTCTATAACCGTTGATGCGGACACGGCTATCTTGATTCAAGGGGTCGCGGGATCCGGGAAAACCACCGTGGCGCTGCACCGATTGGCGTGGCTCCTTCATAGCGATAACTCGCCGCTCAAGCCGCAGGAGAGTGTGTTTCTCGTCTTGAGCCCAGTGCTTCGAAGGTATGTCGAGAGCTCCCTTCCGTCTGTTGGGATCTCAGGGGTTCGCGTCCGTACCTACCATGAGTGGGCCGCAAGGACTCTCAAGAGCTTGCAGGTGGCGTCTGAACTCATCCTGAGCCGTCCCTCGTCTCCCCCTCCGGCTGGGACTCAGCGGGTTAAACGATCGCTGGCCCTCCTCAAGGCGCTTGAGAGCCACCTCAAGACTGCGCCGCCCCTTGCTCAGGTAACAGTAGAGGTTCTGGGGCGGGATATCCTCGATGTTTTGTCTCGGCCAAAAACGATTGTGGGGTTTGATGAGACCCGCCTCATCTCGGAGGCGCTGGTTGGTGAGGCCCTGGCGTGGACACGAGCCAACTATGAGAGTGGCGTCTTTGACTGGAGCGACGATGCACTTTTGCTCAGAGCCTTCCAGCTTCGGTGTGGTGGGGTGATCCAAGAATCCGGGCAGATCGGCGCATACGGTCACGTTGTTGTTGATGAGGTTCAAGACCTCTCTCCGATTGAGTTGTCAACGATTATCGGCTCTGTCAAGGCTCACAAGGATCTCACCCTCGTTGGAGATACCTCGCAAAACATCGACGAGCACGGGTCGTTTCCTGGCTGGGAGAAGCTTCGCAAGCATTGGAATTTTAGTGGAGATATGTCGAAGTACGTTTCTCTGGAGGTTAGCCACCGATCGACGTTGCCGATTATGCGCTTGGCCGATCACATTCAGCAGCGCTCACTTATCAAGACTGGGCGACCCGGACGGACGCCGATATGGTTCAAGACCCGCAACGAATCACAGGGGATCGAGTATGTTCTCAAATGGCTCTCAAAAGCTGTTGAGCTCTATCCCTCTATGGTGACCGCTGTTATCTGCGCAACACCCGAGGAGGCAAGGTTTGCATACAAGATGCTGCAGCCGACCTTCGGACAGCTTGTGCGCCTCGGAGATGCCTACACCTTCTCATTTGAGGAGGGAATTCTCGTTACTGATGTGCATCAAGTTAAGGGGCTGGAATTCTTCTCTGTTCTGCTGTGGAACCCATCGGCACAAAGCTACGGTTCTAGCGAACAAGGCCGAAACCTCCTCTATGTGGCCACAACCCGAGCGGAGGAGAACCTCTGCCTTGTGACCTGGTCTCGACCAGCTGCAGCGCTCCCGACGTTTGGTTTTTCGAAGCTCGTTCGCTCGATGGATATGACGATTGAGGACGAGGAGTCCGGTACCGCGTAGGGTGTCATTTTCTGTTTGTTATAGTCGGAATATGGATACTCCAACGTGGCAGGCACTGCGTGTAAGCAACAAAACGGATGAGCTTTGTTGAACAGGGTAATCAGGCGTGCCAACCTCTGGCGAGGATCATCCGAGTGAGTGTGTTGGATGGATCCCTGTGAGTGAGGAGATGCTGTAGTGTGATTCATCGAGATGAACCATCGGATTCAAACGGGGCTCAGCATGGTCCCAACAACACCCCTCTTTCAAACAAGCACCCTAATGTAGACCATGAAGTCCTCACGTTTGACGACCTCGATCCCCCGCCGAGAACTGCAAACGGGGGGAGGATTCGAAGGCTCTTTGATGCGCCGACACCGCAAGCCATAGCGGAACTTAGTGATATCCTTTGGACGTGCGATCGTAATCCCTCACTCTCCTACTTTGGATATCGCCTTGGGGCGTGCCTATCGCCGCAAACGGCGTCGCTCGCTTGTGAAGTTATACGGAGGAAGTCCTTTCAGTGCACTCGCGAGCTCCTCGATGGACTGGCTCAACGTGAGTATTGTCATTTTATCACGGGGGCTCCCCCGATCGTTGAAGGACCAGAGTTCGCTGAGTTTCGGAAGCTGGTAGCCGACATCGCAGTTTCACCTGACTGTCACTTCACGGAGCGGGACTGGGTTCGCCATGAATCAGAGATTATCTCTCTAGCCATGTATCCGATCACGATCCTTCGGCGATCGGCTGATCCAACGGTCGACAGGGTTCTTTTGCGGGCAGTTACCTGCGGAGGTCTGGATCACTCGATGAACAGGCGAGCACTCGAGATCCTACTGCTTCGCGAGTCGTCCGATCCCGTCAACCGGGTCTTGCCAGCGATGGAGATGAGTGAGGTCATGCGAGCAACGGGAAGCCTCCTTCGCGATCCATTCAACATCGCGCAGCTCTACTCCCTGCTGGATCTTTGGGCATCGAAGGAGGAGAACCTTCCGACGCCAGGGGAATGTGCTGTCCGCGACCAGCTGCTTGCGCGATGGGTCGAGTTCAAGGATTCCCGGAACGAGATCCGCCCTGAGGAGAATCCCAAGGTTCTTGAAGCTCTTCGTATGCTTCGTCATTTTCCCGATCCCCTTTCCGCCGTTTCTCTCAAAGAAGCTGCCGAACATTGGCATCCCGGCATCAGGGTGCTTGCCCAGCTAGCCCTTGAGGGTCCCTGCGAGCGAGCGCTCGCAGATCTTCGCAAGTCATTGAGAAGTGATAATCACGGGGACCGGCTCGCAGCGGCTCGTGTGTTCGGGTATCACATATCGCCCGCTGTTGATCGTGTGCTTGTGCCGATTTTAGATGAATACGCTCAAGTGTTGTGGGGCTCGGAAGTGAACCATGAAAGTGCTGATGCCGGAGTGCAAGCACAGCGCATCGTGCTCCTTCAAGGGATGGTTCGAAGGTTCTACACTGAACGGTCGGATTCCCCATTTCTCAAACCCATCTTTGATAGTGTGGATACAAAGAATTGTGGGATGCTCAATGTAGCGATTAATACCTTCGTGCAGGCCACCCAAATGGGTCGGATCCCCTCTCCTCATTTTTACGATGCTCCGTCGGCGATGCTCTCACTTCGGAGCGCTCTTAACGTGCTATCCCGAAGCGCAGGAAGCGACCAAAGTGGCGGAACGCACGCACTGGCTAAGGCGATGGAGGAGCTCTTTGTGTTCAGGGGACCCGCGTCGTACGGATTTGAACTCATAGCAGAGACTGGTCCAACAGGTGCGTCAGAAGGCGGGAGCGAGTCTCTAGGCAGCTAGAGGAGAGCCCTCTACCCTATGCGCCTATTCAACATCACTTCGTTTCCAGGCATACACCACTTCGTCCACGATCGCTTCGTTAACGTTCGGGTACCCATTCTCTTTCCGAGCGATTCTATCAAAGGTTAGTCCGACCTTTCGCATAACCGCACCCGAGGCTTGGTTCTCCGGGTGGTGGGTTGCTTCGATGCGTTGAACATTCGGCTGACTGCGAGCCCAATCAACTACAACCTTCCACGCCTCAGCGGCGTACCCATTGCCCCAAAAATTCTGGTTGAGGATATATCCACCTCCGGCAGTAGTCTCGGAATGGAAGCCTATACCGCAGCTTCCCACAAAC
>JALRCK010000093.1:0-1278 GCA_023262305.1 Deltaproteobacteria bacterium | reverse complement strand
TCCAGAAAATGATGAGTCAACGATCTCTACAAAGGGGCGTCCCTCCTCAGGTGTGGAAACGCGTGGCCACGCCATATACTTCGTCGCCACAGGGTCTCCGGTGTACAGGTCGAAGACGAGATCAAGGTCTGTAAGAGCGAGAGCTCGTAGCCGTAGGCGTTCCGTCTCGAAGGTGCGAGGTGGGACCTCTGAGAACGGTTCAAGGGGATTTTTATCAGCGGCACTCCTTGTCATTGCATCACTATAGCATGCGCCAGAATGAAAGGGGACAGGAATTGGCTCCTGCGTCGCCGGCGGATTCAGAAAAGAGATGTTTTTGAGGGACTACTACGCGGAAGCCCCCCGTTGAACCAAAAAGCCACCAGCGTATACCGTGTAAAGCAGCCTAGCCAAGCGCCAACTTGCTCAGTAGAGTGGAGGACGAACGCTGCGGCCTATACCAAGTGATGGCAAAAGCATATGAGATTACGAAATATCAGCCTTCTTTCAGTGGTTGCGACCTTGAGCGCTTGCTCTACTGTCCGAGTCTCCGTCGTGGATCCGGCGGATACCTTGCGCGAATTTAGGCAGGACATCATCTCCTCAAACTCTTTGAGTCCTGTATCTCTCCAAGCTGTGCGAATGGCCGGGTTGACCCAAAAAGAGGTGCTGGAGGAAGGGGTAAGTGAGAGTGTCGCTCGCCAATTTGAACAGTTCGCCGATGTAACGGATCGCGCATATATTGAGAGCGAGATTGCGATCGGGCGGGCGCAGATGCTTGAGAAGAAGCAACCAGAGAAGGCAGTGGCGCTCTACCTGCACGCCGCTGATATGGCATTCCAGGGGCTCTTTCTTAAGGAGTGCTTGCACCCAGTTGACGTCCGTTGTGATAGTTTCAAGGTCTTCTACGATCGCTCGGTGCGAGGCATACTCTCGTACCTCGCCGCGAAAAAATGGAACACTCAGGCCCTTCCGACCTTCGACTCTGGACTCGGACGGACCTTTACGGTCTCAGTCTCGGAGGGTGCTAACGTTGAAGATCCTCTATCGAACCCGCTTCCTCGATCGGCCTTGAGGGGCTGACAAATCGCCATCGCCGTTCCGGGATAGGAGTGAGTCTTGTAGCCTGCCGAAAGCGTCGCGATGGGGATGGCCTTGAGCAGTACCTTCCTCGAGTTGGAACGTGTCTCCCGCTAACCGCCGTAATTCGCTTTCCCGATAACGGATGTCAGGGGACCCAATGCTCTGCTTCATTTGAGATCATCAATTCGGTGACTACCGAGACCTACCACACGAAGC
>JALRCK010000092.1:5379-7801 GCA_023262305.1 Deltaproteobacteria bacterium | reverse complement strand
AGCCGCGTGCTGCGCTCCTGTCTTAGCAGCCTGACTTCCATCGCTTGCTGCACCACTGAATGCATCCTTCACAAGGCTTGCGCTTCCTGCCTTCGCACCGAGAACGAGCTGTCCCGTTACAGCAGGCACCGCGGTGTAGAGGGCCGCCATGATGTAGACGTACCATCCGTTTGAGAGATCGAGGTCGAGATTTGCGCCTGTGAGGAGCAACTTGTCGAAGAGTTCAAAAGCCTGCTCAAAGGTTTGATCTTCGCCTGGCTGCCCTGTTATGCATTGCCCCTCAACTGTCTCTGGCTTAAGGGAACACACAACAGGAATTGCGTTCCAGGCTTCCATACTCTGGGTGCCGGCCGCTGCTGCCGCTGGCTGATTGGCACCTATGCCGCCCACTTTCTTTGCCGTTGAGATGAGCGCCTCTGAGGTAGCATACAGGTGGGAGTGATTTCCGATCATCGCCCAAACGCTTCGCTCAACGACGTGAACCATCGCGAAGCCAACATCCCACAACTTAATCCATGCAAAGAATGATACCCATGTGAAAAATCCCTTATAGTGTCCTGGAAGGATGACGAGCATGCACGCTATCGGGTACGACACGATCAGGAAGTACGCGAGGATGCCCTGGAGGTACGGCATCATTACTGCTGCGTTATAGAGCTCAATAAACTTAGCCTTTGAGCCATAGGCTCGGATATTTGCCTCAGAGTAACTCTTAGCCTGCTCCGCTGGAGCGTAGCGTTGATCCACCGTAGTTATCTGCGGTGCCGCGATGAGCTCATTGCGGATGATGTACGCCAGGATGAGGTGCTTCAGGAACGCCTTTTGATCGTCTGATGAAATGTCCTCGTTGCGTTGTCTACGAGCATCCCACCCGTAGAGGAGTGTTGCGACAAAACTTGCTTCATCGAACCCGTTCGGGGCGGTTCGTAGCATCTGGTAGTAGGAGTTCCCCGCCTCGTAACGAAACCCTTGGATCAGCGTCCACAGATACTCTGAACACACGATTCCGTGTGTTCGCCCAGTTGGCACAGCTTTGTTCAAACTTGCCGAAAAATTCATAAAGGAGCCGGGAGAGGTAGTGCTCACCTTCTCCTTAAACAAGCGTCCAAGAGAGCGTGGAGTTGGAATCGAGACAGAGTGGAGCCCTTTCGTAAATGTCGTGTAATCATGCTTTGCGTTATCCACCATCAGGGTGTCTACAACCGTAGCACCTCGAGCTTGGGTCGCAGCGATATAGGATCCCGAATCGATACCTTGCTTGAAGAGGTCGCCACACTCCGACGCAAGGAAGGTAACAAAAGCATCTCGAAGGTCGGGGTTACGAATCGTTGAAGCGGTGATGTTCTCAAGGTATCCCCACTTCATGTTTGAGAGGAGCCACCACGCCTCAGTGTCCTGACGCCCGGCCAGAGTGCGTCGGGGAGTCGAGAGATTTGAATTGGAACCTCCGTTATCGACCTGATTTCCGATACCGGTCCACTCAATCAAGATGTTTGACGTGGCGCTGAAGAGCTCATCAAGGAAGACCATCGGCATCGCAACTTCATACTGATCGGTGGGACCATTTTTACCGTTGATCCGAACCATTCCATCAAGGGCTAGTCGAGTATTCGCAAGACCAGCCTCGGCATTACGCCACACCTCTGCCATACCCTCAGAAGAAGCAGCCTTGTTAGCGACGACCCAGTTTACTCCCTGCACTTCCATGGTGGTGCCCACCAGGAAGGAGTAGAGGGCTGGTCCGATAAAGAACCAGGTATAATTTCTCATCGGAGAGTTCGTTGCGACCCCGAGCAGTGCCGTGATAGCCGCGCCGATATAGAGGAGCACAGCCCACTTGCCGAAGTGCGTTGTGTGGAGGAATCGAAGGACGTCAGCGTGGGTCAGGTATCCGATGTTGGCCCATGCTGTGGTTACCGCAGTATAAAACGACCCTGGGCATGTTTGACGCGTGCACTGGGTGGGGTTGCTGTTGCTCACCTGCACACCGAACTCAAAGAACGTACCGCCGACCCCAAAGCCTGACGCTGTGGCATCCGCGACGACGCCAGTGATGAGGGTCATCACTATCTCAAGCACAGCAGTCATGTTCGCAACGATATCCACCTATAACTCCTTACTTCGGCGCCATCACAGTCTCGCTGGTTGTTCCAGGTCGCATTAACGGGCCAGCTCCAATAGAACCTTGAGTAAGCTGACCCATGTGGTTAACGAAATCGAAATAGCGTGCACGGTTCACCTCAAGCTCGCTGTTGATATCCATGCCTGAGAAGACTCGGTCAAAGAGCTTATCGAGGAGCTCGCCCGTAAACTCGTCGGTAACGAAACGGCTAGAGATATTGTAGAGCGCCCGATAGGTGTGCAGAGTTCGAGATCGTGCGATCATGTACGAGAGATGGAGCACCACTCGATTCTTGAGACA
>JALRCK010000092.1:5082-5369 GCA_023262305.1 Deltaproteobacteria bacterium | reverse complement strand
TTGAAGCTTGAGGGCTCCACAATCAAGACTTCCCTGCGGGCGATTGTCCTCATAGAGCTTGAGCACCTGATCGATTACGTTCACGCTCATGGTGATATCCGGAGCACTCGATAACTCCCACGAGGTACCCACGTTCTCTTGAGGCTCTTGACCGATCTTTGTAGTAGTTGTGCTCGTCTCGAGCTCAAACGGCTTCTTCTTGCCAGAGTTGGGATTGTCCTGCTTCCACTTACAGTAATCGAAGAGGATTAAATTGATATTCTGCCATACAAGCTGAACCTCTTCGT
>JALRCK010000092.1:0-5072 GCA_023262305.1 Deltaproteobacteria bacterium | reverse complement strand
CGCGCTACACCACGGCGTTTATCGTTCTTAGCTGTCATACGCTCTACGATTGCAGGCGCTATGTACTTAATGTCGATATCTCGGGCATACTTGGCGTTGTTTGCATTAAGATTGATCTCAACATCGCCAACTAACTTGATAAAGTCCTCGCGCAGCTCGTTGAGCTGCCTCATGTCATATGAGTACTTGTCCTTGGCGGCAGTCCCTGTAGGAGACATTTTCGAGCCACCAGTGAAAAGGATATCGCTCAACTTCTTAATAGTGGGATTATCCTTAGATCCACCGTCAGCTGCGATTCCCTTCAATGTGAACGCACCCGCTCCATCCTTGGCAGCTGAGAGATCCTTCATGATCTCAGTCGGTGCCTTTCCATCGTCACCTGACGCGATGTAGAGCGCTGCGGGCCAAACGTCTTTGTGATTACCTTCCTGCATGACGCTGGCGATACGGTTCACGTATGCCTCTTTGAGCTTGCCGGTGCTGTCAGAAGCATCCATCAATTTCAGCTGGAAATCCTGAGCCTGAAGCATGTTTGACATCAGGTTCGAGCCGATGTTCATTCCACCCATGAAGCCAGTGGCAGCTCCGTTCTCAACCATCATGTAAGTCTGCATCAACACCGTCGTCTCCGCAGCAGTGAGCTCCTTCAGGAGATCTTTGGTTACACTAGAGTTGAGAATTTGCGAGAGTCCCTTGAGTGGTGGCAAAACGATACTGACGTTCTTGCGCTCGTTAGCACCGAAGTCGGGCATGTTAGTACCCTCTTTGATGAACTTCTCTGGATCAGTCGCAGAGTCAGAGAATGCTTGATCGCCGGGAAGAGGTGGGAGCGAGAACTTCTGACCAAGCGCGTGATCACTACCGTATCGACCCACCTGAGCAACGCCACGCTTTACCTCAGCGTTCATGATGTTACGCGGCTGCTTAATCTTCTGGTAATCGATCAGGAGAGAATTTTGTGCGAAGGCGGATCGCGAACACAAAGATAGCGTTATGCTGAGGAGCACGAGAGTTATTGCCGGCACGGTGAAGTTGATCTTTCTCAACATCATCTCTCTCACTTCTTCACGCCTTTCATACTATTAAGAACTCGCACTATCTCTTCTGCTCCCTGGGCCCCCTCGATGTGGTAGGTCTGCTTCGAGGTAACCGCCAGGAACACAAATGATGGGTATCTCTGTATCCGCAGTTCTGGAGCTAGTGCTTCTCCATTTACGAGAGGAAATGGGAACGAGGTGATCTCTCCTATCCGTTTAAGTCCAGGAGTCGCATAACTCCGCATAGTTAGACCCAAAATTGAAACATTAGGGTCTCCCTTAAACTTGTCGTGTAGTGGCTTCAGGGACTTAGATAAGTCTTTGATTGTAGGCGACCTTTCATCGAAGAATATCAACAACTTAACCTTACCAGCTGGGTCAACGGGGATCTGGCTGGCTAGCTTGTCAGAGGATGTACTTCGAGATGTCGACCAGTTATCCCCCTCTTGAGCAACTCCAGCTTTCATAAGCGCTTGATCCCATTCAAACTTCTTCTTTTCCTGCTCCATCTTTGTGCGCTCGATGAGCTCGCGCAGCTCTAGGCGGGTTGCCCCCATTTCATCAGCCTCTGGGTTGAGTTCCATGGATGGGCGTTGTCCAGTGGCCTCCATAGCAAGGAGTTGATAGTCGGTGGCCTTTGAGACAACCTGCTTGATGCGGTTGTTCCTCTCAGCGAGAGCAATCGAGTACTGCCATGCGAGCTCCTTATCGCCACTATTGAGCGCCTCAAAGAGCGCCTGCATCTCAGGTGGGGATTCCTTCTGCGCGCGAATCGGGAGTGGCTGCGATGGAGAGCCGTACTTAGCGATGATCTGCTCTCGAGTAAGGGGGGTTTTTTGTTTGTTGTCGGTGGTAGCTGCTGTTTCAGCTGATTGTGCGTTAATCGCGGATTGAGCCGAATTTACAGCCTCTTCAGCCTCTTTTTGAACTTTGAGCTTTATCTCGTCGACAGTGAGAGGATAGTCACGATACACGATCTCGTTTGAGGAATTTCCATGAGCCGGAGTGTTCCAATCCGTGGCTGCGCCTTTTTGCCAAAAGCCCTTCTGCTCGTCGTTCGTAGCTTGCGCTGACGACGCGGCTGGCAGCGCGGCGAGAGAGGCAGTGATGATCAACAAACGAAGCGAACGCATACCTTTCAAATCCAGAGACCAAACCTTATGCGGATAAACGGTCTATTTGAGTTATGGGTGGACTGCGCTGCTGTGATACCTAACCTGTATGACTTCGTTCGGATTTTTTACACTTTTGTTAAGTGTTTTAGGTGGTTGGATGGGGTGGAAATAGTCGGTTTTAGTTCGAAATCCCTGGAGGGCCCGTATCCTTACGGGCCGGTGTGGTAACCGATGATCCGATACGCGATATGCACAGCGATTGAATTTGAAATTGCCATACATACCCGGCCCGTCAGGAGACGGGCCCTCCGGGGGCAGATTCCGCAACTTTTTCAGAATTTGACCGAACCATTATCATGAAAGGTTCAATCCTCAATCCTCTTGCTGCACCCTGCCGCCTGTATCCACACCACCTTCGTCCGGATCCTCTCAAAGAAAACGCCCTCATTTTCTTGACGGTGTGCTCAAAGAATCGTGCCAAAGTCGTCGCTAACGAAAAAGTCCACCGAGAACTTCGAAATCTTTGGTCTGATGCGTCACAGTGGATAGTTGGTCCATATGTGCTTATGGAAGAACACGTACATCTGATCATCGCGCTGTCTTGTTCGAACACAGTGCCCCTCACTAATTGGGTGGCTTGGTGGAAACGATTATCGTCACGAGCTATTTTTCCGGAAAAGCTCAACTGGCAAAAAAGTTTCTGGGACTCCCGCATCCGAAATGATGAGGCATTTACCGCGAAATGCTCGTACATGCGAGCTAACCCTGTTCGCAAGGGATTGGTGAGGGTTCCAAGCGACTGGGAATTTCAGGGCACCATACACCGCATTTGATGTCCCGGAGGGCTCGTGTCCTCACGGGCCGGTGTGGCAAACGATGATCCGATACGCGATATGCACCGCGATTCAATTTAAAATTGCCATACATACCCGGCCCGTCGGGAGACGGGCCCTCCGGATGCACGGCATTTAAATGAGGGACCGGGAGGACCCGTGTCCCCACGGGCCGGTGTGGCGAACGATGATCCGATACGCTATATGCACCGCGATTCAATTTGGAATTGCCATACACGTCTATGAAGATACGGAACCTTCCAACGCCTCACACGAACAAAACAAATTCCTATCACCATACACTCCGTCGATTCTTCCGACGGCGGGCCAGAATTTGTTCTCTTTCGTCCATGGCGCTGGGAACGCTGCGAGCTCGCGCGAATACGGTCGATCCCACGTGTCGCTCACAACAACTGATGCTGTATGCGGCGATTGCTTTAAGGGATTATTCACCTTATCGAACTCCCCCTTCGCTATCTTGCGGACCTCCTCACGAATCATCTTGAGAGCCGAGATGAATCTATCGAGCTCAACCTTTGACTCACTCTCCGTCGGCTCAACCATTAACGTTCCCGGAACCGGCCATGAAACCGTTGGTGCATGGAAGCCATAATCCATAAGCCGCTTTGCGACGTCCTCAACCTCAACGCCAGATTCACTCTTTAAAGCGTTAAGGTTCAAAATACACTCATGCGCAACGAGACCAGCCGATCCTCGGTAGAGAACCGGATAATCCTTCTCCAACTCATGAGCGATGTAGTTCGCCGAGAGGATCGCGATCTTAGTGGCCTCTGTGAGTCCATCTCCACCCATCATCGCCATGTACATCCACGATATCGGCAAGATGCTGGCAGAGCCCCACGGCGCTGCTGAAATAGGGCCAACGCCCTTCTTGTGCCCGATATCCACTACTGGATGGTTCGGCAGGAACGGAGTCAGGTGCTTCGCGCAACAGATCGGTCCCATTCCGGGCCCCCCACCACCGTGCGGAATACAGAACGTCTTGTGGAGATTTATGTGACATACATCCGCACCGAATTCTCCAGGTGCCGAGAGTCCAACCAGCGCATTGAGATTCGCCCCATCGAGGTACACCTGCCCACCACGCGCGTGAACGATCTCACACGCCTTCTTGATTCCCTCCTCAAATACACCGTGCGTTGAAGGATACGTGACCATAAGCGCTGCGAGCTTTTCCCTATGGGCTTCAGCCTTGGCCTCAAGATCCATGAGATCGACATTACCATGTACATCGCACGCTACGGTTACGACTTCCATGCCCGCCATGACGGCGCTCGCCGGATTTGTACCGTGCGCCGATTTCGGAATGAGGCAGATAGTTCGCTTCGAGTCATTGCGGCTCAAGTGGTAGGCACGAATAACGACCAGCCCTGCGTACTCACCTTGCGAGCCAGCGTTCGGCTGCAGCGAGCAACCATCAAAGCCAGTAATCTCGCACAACGAGCGTTCCAGATCCGCGAACAGCTCCTCATACCCTGCGCGATGGTGTGCCGGGGCAAAGGGATGAAGCCCGCCAAACTCAGGCCACGTCACAGGCAGCATCTCCGATGTAGCGTTCAGCTTCATCGTGCATGAACCAAGCGGGATCATCGAGAACCCAAGCGAGAGATCGCGCGACTCAAGCTTTCGCACATACCGCAAAAACTCCGTCTCCGAGTGATAGGTGTTAAACACCGCGTGCTTGAGGTAATCCTCCCCTCGCGTCAACGTAGCGGGGAGATGGGAGCTTGCGCTCTCAACAGCGCTCTGTGCCTCCTTACTTGAAACTTTGAGACCGAAAGCCGCAGCAAGAGCTACAAGGTCGTCCACCCCCTTTGCCTCGTCAAAGCTCACACCAACCCGAGAATCCGTCACAACCCTAACGAGCAAACTATTCTTTTCACCCTGCTCCGCAATCGACTGCGCTCTCTTTGCCCCGACATCTACAGTAACGGTATCGAAGAAACTCTTGTTAACCACCGACAGCCCGCCCTTCACACACAAAGCAGCGAATGCCGATGTGAGCGAGTGAACTCGCTCCGCGATCCTGCGCACGCCCTTCGGCCCGTGGTACACGGCGTACATGC
>JALRCK010000091.1 GCA_023262305.1 Deltaproteobacteria bacterium | reverse complement strand
CTCATTGAAAAGATGCTAGGCGACATGGTGTCGCTTGGCCCTCTAAGGCAATGGACTCCGCGTGATCCGGAAAGCGATAAATTTCAATCTTCGAAATCGGAGGGAGTTTTCGTGTCGCAGCGATAAGTGAGGGGGGCGCAAAATAATTACTAAGGCCGATGCCGTAGTACTCCGTGATGAAATGCAGGCCGCCTATCCCGACGACAAGCAGGACGAATCGAAAAAGGACTTTGATGATTCCGTACAGCACGTTCACTTACTATCTCCTGTCTAGACATTCTAATCCGAAGCAGGTTCTCGGATCGTCCGGATTCCGTCGTTACCTTTCAGTCGGTTGGAATGTAGACCGTTTGTGGTATGGCTGATACCCGGTACCTGATAGGTTTCGACAGAACCGACTGCGACACCTCGGCGGGCTCGGAGGTCGTCAGCGGGGAAGTCATGAGAAGGCCACGTGTTTCAGCTACGAGGAGGTGTCGTGCGGCATAAGCACGCATCGCGCCTTCCCGTACCAACTTCGTGAGGTCTGAGAGAGGCCCACGATCTTAAAATTCGCTCTTAAGAGGCCGTGTCATCAGCGAATGCGCCATCTCAGTCGCTCGTATCTCGCCGTTCATGAGCCGTACGGCGTGCTCAGTAATAGGGGCATCCACCTTGTGCTGGCGCGCAAGTGAGAGTGCAAGCGGGGCGGTCAGAACTCCCTCGGCAGTCGCTCCAAGGGAGGTGATGAGATCGGAGAGCTTCTCTCCTTTGCCGAGGCGAAGGCCAACGGTACGGTTTCTGCTTTGGTCCTCTGTGGCGGTCATCACAAGATCGCCGAGTCCTGAAAGGCCCGAGAGTGTGCGCTCCTGAGCGCCGAGAGCGACTGAGATCTCAGTCATCTCATGAAGCCCGCGCGAGATGATTGCGGCTCGGGTTGAAGGCCCGTATCCGAGGGAGTCGGATACTCCGGCTACGATAGCGACAATATTTTTGAGGATGCCGCCAAGCTCAACGCCGAGGGGATCGCTCGATGTGTAGACGCGAAACGCGGGCGATGAGAGAGACGTGGCCACCAGAGAGGCAAGGGGTGCGGAGGTCGAGCCAGCAACGACGGAGATCGGTCGTCCAGCGATCAGATCAGAGGCGAAGCTCGGTCCCGAGAGAACTGCTAGCTGCTCGCGTGCGTAGCCGCGCGCTGTGTGCGCGTAGCTCAGGGGTGTTGAGTTAGTTTCCTTCTCAAGCCCTTTGGTGGCGCTGACGAGAGTGTTTGCCTTAAGCTTTGGAAGCACCTCTCCCCATGCGCGAGCTGGGAGGGCCACGATAGTAAGGTCGGCTGCGGCGAGGTCGTCCAGAGTCGAAGTGGCTTTGAGGTTTTGCGGTGCCTGAGCCGTGTGACTGCCAAGTTTAACTAATCGGGTTCGATTGAGCTCCTCAACGAACTCTGAGTCCCTACTCCAGCCGATGACGGAGTGCCCGAGGCGAGCGCAGTGAAGGGCGAGGGCGGAACCCCACGCTCCGAGACCCACTACTGATATCTTTAAAATTTGGCTCGTCATTCGCTCCAGTATCCTAGAGTCAGGCTCGGCTGTCACCATGCCTCCACTAGAGCCACGCTCATGTGGCCCCTCTCGGTTGATGACGCTCGCAAATAAAAACCCCCTTCGCCATGAACCCTCTCATGAGGATGGCGAAGGGGGCGATTCTGGACCCTGGCTACTTAGTTCACCTGAGTTTCAGTTGGTGGTGTCCCCTCCGTTGGGGTCTCTTCCGAGCCATTTGTGTCGCCGCTCGCTTGCGCAACCGCGACGACCTTCTCGTTCTCATCGAGGTCGATCATCTTAACACCACGTGTGTTTCGTCCGATGACTGACACGTCCTTGGCGCTCGTGCGGATGATCTTGCCACCTGAGGTGATGAGCATAATTCCTGTCACATTAGTAACAGCTGTCGCCTCGACTACGGGACCGTTACGACCCTCAGTCTGGATGTCGATGAGTCCCTTACCACCGCGGTTCTGAGAACGGTACTCAGAGACAACCGTGCGTTTGCCGAATCCGTTCTCGCACACGGTGAGGAGTGTGAGCTCCTCTTGTCCTTCAGCTGGTTGAGCGCCACCACCCTGGATGACGGTCATGCTTACAACTGCATCGTCTCCCTCGAAGCGGATTCCCGTTACGCCGCGGGCCGATCGGCCCATCGGTCGAACCTGATCCTCTTGGAAGCGGATCGCCATACCGTCGCGGGTGGCGAGAATGATGTCGTCCTTGCCGCCCGTGATAGCCGCGCCGATGAGGGTGTCGCCCTCTTCAAGCGTGCACGCCACGATTCCGTTCCGACGTGAGCGCGAGAATTCCTCGAGCGCAGTCTTCTTGATGATTCCCTTTCGGGTCGCGAGCGCCACGAAGCTATTCTCGCTCCACTCCTTGATCGGAAGGATAGCGCAGAGCTTCTCGTCTTCCTTGAGCTCAAGGAGGTTAACGAGCGCGCGACCCTTAGAGGTGCGGCCAGACTCAGGGATGTTGTACACCTTGAGCCAGTACATCCGGCCGTGGTTCGTGAAGACCAAGAGGTCTGAGAGAGAGGAGGTGACGAAGAGGTGCTGCACGAAATCCTCATCGTCCGATGAAGCTCCGATAATGCCCTTGCCACCGCGACGCTGCTCTCTGTATTCGGACGCCGATGTTCGCTTGATGTATCCCTTGTGGCTGACGCTCACAACCATCTGCTCATCTTCGATGAGATCCTTCATGTCGATCTCGCCACCGTCATCGATGATTTCGGTGCGCCGAGCATCGCCGTACTTCTCTTTCACTGCCAGAAGCTCGGTGCCGATGATGCTGTCGATTCGCTTGGCGTCGCCCAAGATGTCCAAGAGGTCTTGAATGAGCTTGGCGAGCTCATCGTACTCTTGCTCGATGGCAAGTCGCTCCATGCCCGTGAGCTTTTGGAGGCGAAGGTCGAGGATCGCTTGCGCTTGGATTGTTGAGAGGCTGTATCGCGAGATGAGCTCGTCTCGAGCGTCCTTTGGTGTGCTCGCCTGACGGATCAGCTTAATGACATCGTCGAGGTTGAGGAGCGCGATGCGGAATCCCTCTAAGAGGTGCATGCGCTCTTTAGCCTTCTTCAGGTCGAACTCAGTGCGTCGAGTTACGACGTCGCGACGGTGATTGAGGAAGTGGGTCAAGAGATCAAGGAGCGAGCAGATGACCGGCTTTCCATCAACGATTGCGAGGTTCACGATACCGAAGCTCGACTGCATCGGTGTGAGCTTATAGAGCTGATTGAGAACGACCTCTGGTGTCGCGTCACGCTTCAGCTCGATAACGATTCGCATACCTTGGCGGTCGCTTTCGTCGCGAAGCTTCGAGATGCCCTCGATCTGCTTCTCGTTGACGAGCTCAGCGATCTTCTCAAGGAGGCGAGCCTTGTTGAGTTGGTATGGTATCTCGGTGATGACGATGATGTCAGCCTCGCGGCTTTTGGTCTTGAGCTTCTCGAAGGAAGCCTTTGCTCGAACCTGGATAATTCCACGACCCGTTGAGTACGCGCTGATGATGGCGCCGCGGCCGTAGATCGTTCCCCCCGTTGGGAAGTCTGGTCCGGGGATGAGCTGCAACAACTCATTGAGGGAAACGACTGGGTTTTTAAGCACAGCGAGCGCGCCATCAATAACCTCCGAGAGGTTGTGAGGCGGGATGTGTGTCGCCATACCTACAGCGATTCCGTTTGCTCCGTTTACCAAGAGGTTTGGAATCACAGAGGGAAGAACTTGTGGCTCTTGAGTTGAATCATCGAAGTTCGGGGAGAAATCGACCGTTTCTTTCTCGATATCTTCAAGGAGTCGCTCCGCGAGAGATGTCATGCGACACTCTGTGTATCGGTATGCAGCGGGTGGATCGCCGTCGATCGATCCGAAGTTTCCTTGTCCATCGATCAGGGTGTAGCGAAGGTTCCACGGCTGAGCCAATCGCACGAGCGCTTCATACACCGGCATGTCGCCGTGTGGGTGGTAACGCTTGAGCACCTCGCCCACGACTCCGGCGCACTTAGAGTGCTTTCGGTTCGAGACGAGACCCTCGTTGAGCATCGCGTAGAGAACGCGGCGCTGTACCGGTTTAAGGCCGTCTCGGACGTCTGGGAGGGCTCGACCGACGATAACGGACATGGCGTAGTCGAGGTACGACTGACGCATCTCTGATTCAATTGCGATGGGGCTTACAGAAGGTAGATTTTCCATTCGGTTACTCTAGGACGAGGGGTGGGTTTGTTCAAGGTTAAAAAGGGTGCTAAGGGCCCAAAAAAGCACGGATTTGGGGTGCTTTTTGGGGGTGGAAAAACGGGCCGAAGAGGGGCAGGATACTACCCTCGGGCGTAAGCTCCCAAAGTGGGTGTTTTGAGCCGATCTGAACAGTTTCGAACAGGGTCCGGAAGGGTTAGCAGGGGTTGGTGATGAGTACTATCAAAAAACTGGGGATTATGACCGCGATGGACGAGGAGTTTCGGCTCATCTCCAGCTCATTTGGGGCATCAGAGTCCGGCGTTTTAGGTCCTCGCACCTTCTATTCGGGCCACTTTGAAGGGCTCGAACTCACGCTCGTTACCGCCCGCGTCGGAAAGGTCGCTGCCGCTGTTACAACATCGCTCCTCATTCAGGAGCACAAAGTTGACGCGATCCTTGTTGTTGGCGTTGCTGGCGCTACCGCACCCGCTGTGAAGATCGGTGACATCGTTGTGGCCGATCGGCTTGTGCAGCACGATATCGACCTTAAAGGGGTTATGGGATACCAGCGGTTTGATATCCCCCTCCTTAATTCGCGCGAGATGAGGTGCTGCGAGCGCTTGGTAGGGCTCGCGCGAGGGGCAGGTGAGAAGGCGACCGCTTCAAGCGCCTACCGAGATGGGATGAGGGGGTTTGCCTCTCATGAGCCGAGCCTGCACGTTGGCATGATCGGGAGCGGTGACCAGTTCATCTGTGATCCTGGAGAAAAGGAGGCGCTTTTGGCGGTGCTCCCAGAGCTGGCGTGTGTAGAGATGGAGGGGGCTGCGGTCGCGCAGGTTTGTGTGGAACACGGCGTGCCATTTGTTGTAACAAGGATTATCTCGGATGCCGCGTCTCACCATGCCCCGATAGATTTTGGGGCGTTTATCCGAGAGGCTGCTTCGGTTGGCTCGCACGCTTTTGTGCGCGAATTCGTTCGGGCCGTGGCTGGCATGTAGCTTGGTCCTCGCATTCTGGGGCCTCTTCGCGCTACGGTAGAGGCGAGCTTGTAAAAGGAGTTAGTGATGGCACCTGATCTAAAAACATTCATCTCAGACATCCCCGACTTTCCCAAGCCAGGGATACTGTTTCGTGATATTTCGCCGCTCCTCAACTCGCCGGACGCGTTTCGTCACGCAGTACGCTTGATTGCTCAGGAGGTCGCCGGGCACCGCATCACAAGTATTGTGGCGATTGAGTCGCGTGGGTTCATCTTTGCTGCCCCGGTTGCGCATGAGCTCGGAGTTCCGTTGGTTTTGGCGCGAAAACCGGGAAAATTGCCGGGCAGTAAGACACGTATTGAGTACGGTCTTGAGTATGGGTCTGACGCGCTGGAGCTTAAGCACGGGCTTATCGATGCAGGATCGCGAGTTGCGATTATCGACGATGTGCTAGCAACGGGCGGCACCGCGCGCGCGACAGGAGACTTAGTTCAAAAAGTTGGCGCAACCGTCGCCTCGTATACCTTCCTTGTTGAGCTGCGTGGGCTTGCGGGGCGTGAGAAGTTGTCTGCGGAGACGATCTCATCTCTGATTGAGTACCAGTAGTTATGCACCCGGGCGAGCAATCTGTAGGGGGGTTGAAGCCGCGAAACGGCACTACCGTCTCGCTTCGGGCCTCACAGGTTCGAATCCCTTGGTCGTAATTCGGGGTGGCAAAAAGTGGCGGAGAGGAAGGGATTCGAACCCCCGATACCGTTTCCGGTATACCTGATTTCGAATCAGGCGCCTTCAGCCACTCGGCCACCTCTCCGCGGGTGTGGAGCAGGGTCGCTCCAACAAGGAGGGAGAGGGTATGAAGGGGGACAAAAAAAGTCAATTCATTCCGAGAGATCCCTCGCGTTTCCGATGATCGCGATAGCCCGGTACTAGAGGGTTACAGCACTTCGTGATTGTCTTATTCATCACTTAACAGCGTCACGCCACAGCTGGGCAGCGCTGGTAGGCAAGCGGGCGCCTGATTGCGCCACAACGGCGGCGGCTAGACGTGACGCGCCTCTCGCTGCTCTCTCAATCGGATAGCCAAGGGCGAGCCCCGCGAGGAGCACTCCGGTGAAGGCGTCGCCTGCGCCGGTGGTATCGACAACTTTTATGTGCTCAGTGTAGGCAGGCATGTGAATGGTCTGCTCCCCGTGCTTGATGAGGGCGCCTTCTCGCCCAACGGTGACGACGACCGAAGGGCAGAGCTGCGAAAGAGTGGTGAAAGCGGCGTGATGGGTGTTCTCTGAGGCGAGAGCCATAGCTTCCGGCTCGTTCCCTATGATCATGTCGATCTTAGGGAGTACCTCCCTCAGCACCAGTTCTCGTTGTGTCTGTGCGGCGAACTCAGAGTTTATGTTGACGGCGACCTTAGTGTTTCGTTGGCGCGCTACCTCAATTCCTTTAAGAATCGCGCTTCTGTTCTTTTCGCCCGCTGTGAGGAGGTGCCCCTCGATTAAGAGCCACTCGCTGGCGCTAATCGTTTCGGCGTCGATATGAGACGCCTTCAGCTCAAGCGCTACGGCGAGATCCGTTCGCATCGTTCTCTCTCCGTCGGGAGTCACAAGAGAGAGGCACACACCAGTCCGAGAGTTTGGAACTCTGGGATTGGGCGAGGTGATGCCCAGATCGGCGAAGTCCTTCTGATAGAGAATGCCATAGTCATCATCGCCAACGAGTCCGGTGTAGGTGCAGGGAACGCCAAGGAGGTTAGCGCATGCGATTGAATTTGAAGCTGAGCCACCACTGGCGAGAAATGGCTTATTCGTTGTAGCGGAGAGGAGTTCGTCCTGTGTTGTGCGATCGACCATGGCGTAGCTGCCGGGGTGCAGGTTTCGCTGCGTGAGAAATTGCGGCGAAACGCTGACGATAACGTCAACTAGGGGCTGCAAAATCGTTGAGAGTCCTCTTGCCACAATATCGCCTGAAAAATGGGGCTATTTCTAAATCTAGTGTGGTGGGCGCATCAGTGCTTGTCAAGTTCGCAAGCGGCTAAAGAACTCCTTCAAGAGAGCCTGACATTCCGCTGCTTTAATGTTGCGAATAACGCGAGGGGGAGTGCCGAGTCTGTCGTCGAGGCTTAAGTCGTAGAGCGATCCAACGGCTCCTTGTGCAGAATCGCCAGCCCCAAAGATGATAACCGGAATGCGAGCGAGCCGAATGGCGCCGAGGCACATCGTGCACGGCTCAAGGGTAACGCACATGATGCACTCATTGAGGCGCCAAGAGCCGAGCTGTTTTGATGCTTGTTGGATCGCGTGAATCTCCGCGTGAGCCACGACACACTGATCGTTTTCGGTTGTGTTGCGCCCGATGCCGATAATTGCGTTGTTGTGTGCAATCACAGCGCCCACGGGAACCTCTCCCGCTGCAGCTGCGCTCTTCGCGTGCGTGAGCGCTTCGGTCATGAGGTGTTCTATGAGTTCAGGGGTTGGTGGGATGAGCATGCGGGAAACAATCGCCACAAGTGAGATAGTCTTTGAGAACGTTCGACCTGGACTCTTAGACCTGCGGGCGGACCGTCCCCTAGAGGGGACGAGTCACGCCTTATGTGGCGGAGAGAGGGGGATTCGAACCCCCGATACAGCTTTTGGGC
>JALRCK010000090.1 GCA_023262305.1 Deltaproteobacteria bacterium | reverse complement strand
AACATCACTGTCTTTACGGTTGAGGGAACGACTCGATCCATCTTACCACTACCCCCATGAATGTAACGAACGATAGATATCCTGATCTGGTGACTCGCCGAGCGTTCGCTCGATTATCTGTCCACCGATCGGCGATTGGTGCTTACCTGTGAAACGAAGGTAGGCTTGCAGAGCGCCCTTCTCCCACGCTTTTTGATCCGTTGAGGCGAGCAGCTCGCCCTCAACTGAAACAACGCGGCTTCCGTTGCCTGGGACCGAGAGAGTCCACTCTGGCGAGCGATTGCCGTAGTATATTCGGCATGCGATCTGCCCTTCCTCCTCGCCGGTGTTGACGAGTACCAGCATGTGCTCACGACGCCCCCCGATCACAACCGGAAGAAACGCACTTTCCCGATTCTGCACCGGGGATGGGTCCTGATATAACACAACGCTTGTGCCTATGGTCTGACGATAGAGGTGGCGTGTGCCCGCTGGCGATGTCACCTTGAGGTGACCATGCGCAACCCCTCCCTGCATCTTGAGACCTGAAATAAAGGGCTCTAAATCGACAAAGCCAACCTCGTTGCCGGGAAACTCAACGGTGACCGAATTCACCTGATTGCCGTCGAGGTCAAATATCTCAAGCTGCGCCTTTGCCCGACCGGCTCCAGCTGCATCATCTCCGGTACCGACCAAGAGAGAACTCGAAAAGAGAGGCGGAGCCGCTACCCAGAAGTGGCTCGTCGTTTCACCAACGCTCATGAATGTCTAACCCCCTATAGAGTTTAAGAAAGCACCCCGGACCCTAGCAGAAAAAACTGTGGTTTACAGCTCCAAAATAGATAATCCTAACAAGAGAGCCCCAAAAGCTAAAGGGGAGGTGACCTTCCGTCCGACCCCTACATGTAACAGGATGTTACAGTGAGGCACCGATGCTGAAAGGACTTACAAATAAGCGGGGTTTCCAACTCCAGGATTGCTGGGGAACTTTAAAGATTTGCGTCGCCTTTGTGGGCGTTATCCTCTTCTCTGGTCTCGCTATTGAGATCTTCGTGCCCAAACAGTATCGCGCATGCACCCTGATGCCAGCGATGTGCAAAAAGAATAACAAACTGATGAAGAGTCCCTTCCAACAACTGGACGAAGGTTTTCACGGTCGCCCGAAATTTGGACTAACCTCAGGCGGGTAGCGCTCTATTCAACCTTAACCTGCGGACCGGTTACTGCTGGCTTGGGAGCGTCGACAGAGGACCACTTGGGAACCCGCCTGCTCTGGGGATATCCCAACCAGACTCCTCCTCCATCCATCGTCGACGATTGTTGTCATTTGGGTCGATCGGCTTCGCCATGTGCCCGAGGTGTCGAACCGGGATGCGCTCAAGAGAGCCCGGCATACTTCCACCGCGGAGGAGCTTCGCCAGCTCAGGGGTTTTTGACATTTCGACGGAGCCAGCCGAGAGGACCACGGAGCTTGAAGGATCAATCAGTCGAGCGTTCACATAGACACGCTCCGGAGATGTCACATAGGTTCCAACGACCACACCAGCGAGGTTTCGCTCGGGGCGAACCATCCCGGCATCGCGCGAGAGCGCAAACTCACCCCCACGATCAAGGAACTGCAGCACATCGGTGTGCCTCAGTTCAATAACGTCAAACCCTTTCATGGCGAGCTCGCTCATCAGCTGCTCTCCAACCATGCGCCCAAAGGTACTTGAGGAGTAGAGATCATCGACGTTCACAAAGGTTGTTACGCCGATCGGACCAGGCGCTGACCCCTTGTAGTGCCTATCAATTTGAGCCGCGAGCAGAGCGGTTTTAAAACGACCCGGACCGTAGTTATCGTATTCACGGTTGGGGATCGGCCAGAATGCCGGCATATCGTCGTAACGCGGGCTACAGCCAGTGGCACCCAGCATTAAAATACCGGTGCATACGGCCATGACCTGGCATACTCTTTGTACTCGGTGAAGTAGTTTATGCCCGGTTTTCAGACCTACTGGAGTAACCATAGTAACCTCATGCAATTAGCTTCATCCTTAAAAACTTCCAACTGGATTCGGGGCGTCCTCCGTGTCAGCTTTTTGACACTCCCGGTAATTTTATCCAGTTGCGCGATGCTTTTTCGCCACACGGGCGAGACTTGCAATACTCGTGCTTATGTAAGAACCGACATCCCCGGCTTTATAGATCAACGCTTTAAGGGGGGCGTTACTGCTCGCATGGCCGTCGTCCCATTTGTGACTCAGGCAAACTTTACCGCTCAGAACTCCGAGCTTCCCGGTATTAGCGATCAACTTGGATGGACGGTACAACGTGAGCTCCTCGGGTACGACACACTTCCGATTATCGAGGTCTTCAATCGTCAGGACTGGCCAGGAAAGAAGGATGATTTCTTTACGGGCAACTTCGGAGCACTCTCACTCGCCCGAACAGCGGGGTACGACCTCGTGCTCCTAGGGTACCTCGAGCGGATCTCTCGAATTGACGAATGGACGATCCACACAAAGATCATCGACGTGGATTCAGGAACAACTCTGTGGTACGGAACTTCACGAGTGGCGACTCACCGGCACGATATGAACGAGGTGAGCGGTTTTTTTGGGGTAACATCACAGCGCCCCGACATACTCTACACTGAAGCAATGGTAAATGAAGCGGGTCGTTGCATCGCGCGGGACATTATGATTGACCCGGCAGACCAGCCAAGCTTCTGGTCCTTCCTGCCTTGGGTTGCGTAAACAGAGGAGGGGCCGCAAGTACACAGCCCCTCCCCGATGAGTGTTGCCAGGCGAATTAGCGGGAACGACGGGTCTTAGCCGCCTTCTTGGCAACCCTCTTGGCTGGAGCCGTCTTTACAACTTTTGCAACAGATCTTTTCGAAGCAGATTTCTTTACTGCCTGCTTCTTGGAAGCTCTGACACTCTTCTTAGACACTGCGCTCTTCTTCGAGGCAGCCTTCTTCTTGGACGCGCCGACCTTGGTCAGAGCAACCTTCTTGGAGAGTGCGTCGATCGCTGCAAGAACCTCCTCAGCATGCCCCTCTGGCTTCACTGTATCAAAGATGCGAGCGATCTTCCCAGCCTTATCGAGGAGGAAGGTCTTGCGGAAGATCCCCTGAAAGGACCGACCCATAAATTTTTTCGTGCCGTAAGCACCGTAGGACTTCGATACTTTGAAATTTGTGTCAGAGACGAGCGGAATCTTAAGCGAGTACTTTTTACAAAAGTTCGCCTTGGTTTTCTCATTACCACCCGATACGCCGACGACCGTAACGTTGCGAGACTTAAACTTAGGAAGCGACTGCGAGAATTCCTTAGCCTCAAGGGTGCATCCCGGTGTGTCGTCCTTCGGATAGAAGTACAAAACCGTGAAATCTGCCTTTAACGCCCCGATGGAATGAGCTTTTCCGTCCTTGTCTTTCAGGGAAAATTTCGGTGCGGTTTGCCCAACTTTTAAGTCTGCCATGAGTAACTCCTTACATGTGTTTTGAGGGAGCGATTGAGCACGCTCAACCCCTCCCATGTCACGCGAAGGTATACTACAGGCACCCCCGCGGGAACACTCGATTTTTTTCATCCTCTCCAATAGCGCACAACATCCCAGATCCTGGTCATATCACTAGATGCCTTGAGAGAGAGAGAGAGTAGTATGCCCAAACTAGCCCCCTCACCCGCTCTGCCAGTTGACGCTGACTCACGGCAGCAGAGCACGGTCATTCCGAGCCCCGCTCCCGTTCCTGAACGGGGCCCTGAAATAAATCGCAACGAAGAACGCACGAGACTCTCTGCAAACCGTGCTACAACATCCCCCTCGCCAAATGCTCAACAAGAGTCACCACAACTTCCGGATGCATCGCACACACCTCAGTTACCAGGTGCACCGGTCAGCGTGCCCAGCCGGGCTATGACACCACCCGAAGAACGCGCGCCAACCACAGTCGAAAGCGCTCCGCCGCACACTCAAGCCCTACCAACTCTTCACGACCGCGAACAAAGAGATCAGAAGATAGGATTACTCGAACGCACCCTGAAACAACTCTCTACCTTGGGCGAATACCTCTCGTTTTCGGAGCTTGCCGCAAAGGTAGTCGGCTTGATGAATCCACATGTCACCAAGCTGAGTGGTTGGTTGGGATTTCATGCAAAACCATTAGTCCGTGAATCACTCAATATCAAACCCCCTCCTGAGACATCTTACCGAGAAGAGTGGAGGCCCGTTACGGAGACAACAATTGTATCGCCACTGGAAGATGACTCCCTTCTTACGCACGATACACCTCAAAAACCATCTCTCACTCAGGAGGCATTAACGGCGGTCGCTACAGCGACACAGTCTAAGATCGAGGAGGCAGAGAAGAAACAAGCTTCTATAGAGTCCGAGACGCGGCGGTCCAAAGAAGGCGCACAGGCGACTCTTCGAAGGCTCCAACTGGAGGGCTTGAGCCCCGGGGAACTCGCCGAGATCTCTGCTGAGCTGACTGGTGTCTATGGAACGGCCGAGGTCGCCCTTCGCACTGCTCGCGATCTACTCACTCGAAAGAAGCCGTCTTAACCCGCCACCTACTACACATTTCCCCTTGCCCGAGCGCTTGCCTTCGCGGGAATCTATCCTAACGGGAAGAGAACGCTTGTGACTATCGCATGCCACATCTTGAAAGACCCATGAATCCACCCCTTGATATAACCCACATACCTCCACGCATAGCGCCGTGTGAGCACATCGCAGGGACCGAGAAGTTCGCCCTCAAGGCGCTCCAGATCCAAGAGCAACACCTTCGGGGTGACGGCTCGTCGTTAGTTGATATCACGTTAGACCTTGAGGATGGCGCCCCACTCGGACAGGAGGCATCCCTCCGAGCACAGTTTGTCTCGATCCTCCTCTCCGATCGTAATAAACGAAAACGGATAGGGATCCGAGTTCACGGCCCCACGTCTCCCCATTTCGAAAGGGACCTTGAGGAGATCGTCTCAAAGACTGCTTCCGCGCTCGCGTATGTGACCATTCCAAAGGTGACATCAGTGCGGGAGGTCGCGTGGGCCGCTGGACTCATTACCCACTTTACCAAAAAACTCGGAATCGATCGGTTCATCCCGCTCCACCTCCTCATTGAAACTCCCGAGGCTCTCACTAGTGTTAACGACCTTGCGGCTCACCCAGCAGTAGAAACCCTCGATTTTGGGTTGATGGATTTCATCTCGCACCTTGGAGGAGCGATCCCATCCTCAGCGATGAAGAGCCCAGAGCAATTTACTCATCCCCTTCTCGCTCGAGTCAAAAACGAGATCGCCCTTGCGGCGCTCAGCCATAACAAGATACCGAATCACAACGTCACCGTGGATGTGCGGAACCCTTCACAGGCCCACCAGGATGCGTGGAAAGCTCGGCATGAGTTCGGATTTTTGCGGATGTGGAGCATCCATCCTGATCAGATTCAGCACATCATCCGAGGAATGACCCCGACCGCCGACGAGCTCCAGGAGGCTCAAGAGATCCTCAAGGCGGGGGAAGCAGCACAGTGGGGGCCTATAGAGCACAAGGGCCGCCTCCACGATCGCGCTTCCTATCGATACTACTGGGGAATCGTGAGCCAGGCACGATAGACAGACGGTTACTGGATATTTTCTTAAAGGGATCAGCTACGCCCGACCTGACATAAACAACTTCAAGTCCGCCTATTCCGAGAATCCCACCTCATCCTTAAGCGAGAGCTGCAAACGGTCGTTGAATCCGACGGTATCGAG
This sequence comes from Deltaproteobacteria bacterium, assembly GCA_023262305.1. Taxonomy (GTDB): domain Bacteria; phylum Bdellovibrionota_C; class UBA2361; order UBA2361; family OMII01; genus OMII01. The sequence continues at coordinate 2,100 of JALRCK010000090.1, read as the reverse complement.
CACCGACTCTATGGCGCTCTTCGGCAAGCCCCTCTCTTTAGCGACCGCATCAAAACGCTTTCGATCAACGAATTCCTGAATAACCTCATCGGCGAATTCGGGGAACACATCTCGGACTCGCTCGGGATTCACCTCAGTTCTCTTCACTTTTTGAATTGAGCATTTCCCGTATGGTCCGTCATATGCAGGCTCACCATCGATGAGCTTCTGTCGAATCATCTCCTTAATCTTCCCCTCTCGCGCCTGCAGAAACGCAAGCTCGTGGGCGATACCGGCGCTTACATCGTACCGATGCTTGAGAATCGCACCGTACTCTTTGACGAGATCTTCGACCGGAAGGTCGAGCTCGTGCGAAGCCTTCGCCTCCAGCTCTGCCAGATAATTGTAGAGCGACACAGCAACCTCGGCATCGAGTCGAGCGTAGGCGACCTGAGAATCTGACAGTGGGCGCACAGACCAATCGCTGGTTTGTTCCTGCTTACTCAACTCCAACCCCAACAAGAGTCTGCAACAGGTGCGCAGGGTGTGATTGGGCAGATCAGGTCGCAACTGACGGGACATCGTCAGGGTGTCTTTAATGCCCTTCATCTTCATGTCGTACCGCGCGAACTGTCGCTCCTCAAATGAGGCGTTGTGAGCGATAATCAGCGGGGCTGGAGCAGCCAGAACAGACGCAAGGGCGGTCGGCGGACCCGCCTTCAAAACATCCACGAGGATGACCCGCTTCTGGTTGGGAACCCCAATCTGAATCAAGCAGAGCTGCTCATTCCCCACCTGCCATCCACTCGTCTCCGTGTCGACTGAGATAATCGGCTCGTTGGCTATACTTGCTGCCACCCGCTCTACATCAGCCGGTGTCGTTGCCCATTCAAAATCAAGAGTTGGTTGCGCGTACATGAGACCCCTGTATCAAAGGAGAGGTGTTACGCTGTGAGTATAGAGCCTGGGGGTCAAACAATAAAGCGAATCTTACACATTCCTGGGGCGACGCTTAAACCGTCACGGACATGCAAAGCCTTACAGGGTAGTGTTGAAAGCGAACTACTCGTCCTCTTTTAATTTGAGGATCTCCGTACCCTCAAAATAGGCCTCTCGGGCTGAGGCCTTAATGTTTCTGAGGCTGTCGATCATCTCAACCATGCGGCGCACATCACTCTTAATTGCAGCGATTGCGCTCATGAATTTAGGATCCTCCTTAGGGAGCTTCTCGAGGAGAAAGCAGTTGAGCATAATCGCCGAAAGAGGCTGCCCGAGCTGATGCGCTGCAGTACCAGCGAGCTGTCCAACAGCGACCTGGCGCTCTGTAGCTACAAGACGCTCCTGCATCTTTTTGAGCTCTTCATTCTTAGCCACCAGTTTCAGGTTGAGATCTCGCACCCGGAGCAGAGCCTTCACTCGCGCTCGAAGCTCCTGGTAGTTAAAGGGTTTGGTGAGGTAGTCGTCGACCCCCTCTTCAAGTGCCGAGATCTTATCCTGCATACTGTCACGAGCTGTGAGCATCAGGATCGGTACCAACTCTCCACCTGGGATAGTTTTGAGCTTGTGGCACATCTCGATGCCGGTGAGGGATGGCATCATATAGTCGACGATAGCAAGGTCTGGAAGCTCCCGCTCACACTCCTCTATCGCCTCACCTCCACCGTTCACTACAACCGGGGAGTGTCCGAGAATTGATATGACGCTTGCCACCACGATGCGTGAATCGGGGTCATCGTCGGCAATGAGAATACGGCGCTCCGTGCCTGTGTCGGGCTTATCAATCTCCATGCACAGTTAGATTGCTTGACCGCCCTTTAGGGATCACTTTCTCGGAGATATTTCCTGCATAATCTCCTCCTTAAGAGCCGGGTCGGTCTCTAGGATGAGGTTAAGGAATTCATGCATCTGCGTCCTCTCCACCCCCTCACTGCCGAGCTTTTCGGTGATGGAAGAGACTAGAAAGTCTAAGGCCCTCTCTTCAGAGCTAAGGGTCTGAGAGGCCTCAGTCAAAACAGCGTCAGCAAAGCTCGACCGCACACTTTCAACCGTTGGCGCTTTGGTCGTCGCCAGCGGGCGAACTACAGACTTTGTTAGGCGCAGCTCTTTGGTTCGTATTGCCTT
>JALRCK010000008.1 GCA_023262305.1 Deltaproteobacteria bacterium | reverse complement strand
CTCCTCGGCCCGATGCCGGATCATCAGGATATTTCCATTATCTAACTCGATCATCACGCCATATACAGAACGAGCGCCCTTGCCACCACAAGCCGAAATTCCAACGACAGGCTCTCCTCTCAGCGCGGAGTGCACATCCATCTGATACCCCGGTCGCAGCACTCTTACGGCATGACGATACTCTCTTGTGGAGAGGGGCAGCGCCACCTCATCCAAGGTTGAACGTTTACGGAGCGTGTCGGCCCACTCAGGCGAATTGGTCAAATCTTTGGCTCGTCCGTCGCCCGAGCTACGCGCCTTAATAAAGTCAAATATACCCATGGCCCCATGGTAAGGGATTGACCCAGACTAACATCGGTTTTTTTCGTCCCCTCCAGCAATCGCCCACTGAAACAAAATAAAATCCTCGTAAATTCACAGATATCGTTGAAGAATTCTCCCGAAATGCCGTCTTCTACGAGTTACTCTCATGAAAACAAGTTAACCATCCGATATCCCTTATGGATTCGGTTTCAATCGCTATTTTCTAAACCATGCGTCTCATCTCTACCATCGCTCGTCCCCTGATACTCCTCGGTCTTGTCGTGTATCTCCTGACGGGAACGTCGCTCGCTGACGTAACTCCCCAACCGGTGAGCCCTACTCCCGACGCAATCCCCGCCGATCCTGATCTCCGGTCACCTCGAGCAACCATCACCTACTTCCTCTCCGCTATGGAATTGAAGAATGGTGACTCCGACGTAGATCGAGCGATTAAGGCCCTCGACGTCTCCGAGCTTCCTGAGCTCGTTCGAGATGAAAGGTCGCGAGAAACCGCCATAAAACTCTACGCGGTCTTAACGTATAAGGAGGTCACCCCATCGAAGGTGCCAAACGTCGCTACGACCTCTCCCCTTGCGATTACGGATGTCGGTCCATACACGCTCTATTTTGAGCAGGTTGGGCCAAATTGGCGTTTCAGTAAGTCGACGGTGCGTGAAACCCCCGATATATTCCGTGAGATCGAGCACAACCTTTCCAAGAAGGAGATGCGCAAACTGGGTGGGCAAACTGCTACCTGGCTAACTATCCGTTCATACGTACCAGAGCAACTCAAGGGGACGACTTTCATCATAGAGGACTGGCACTGGATTGCAGCGCTCCTGACTCTCGCCGCTGCCGTGTTGCTTCACTTTACTCTTGTCCTCCTCATTCGTACCGTCATTTACAAGTTCATCCCATCACGCCTGTCGGATAAACCAGCCCAAACGATCTCCTCAATTCGCAAGCCTGTCTTCGTGATCGTATTTACCTCAGCATTGCAGATCCTTCTCTCCACCTTTGATCTGCAAATAGATTTCTATACATTCGCCATAACGTGGATCTCAACCGTCCGCATCCTCGCTACCACCCTCCTGGCCATACGGCTCATACCCATGTTCACCGAGCGCGTTCATCGAATCGCTCTTGAGGGAACGGTGAATGACGACATCCTCTATCCCCTCGTGGAAAAGGTCGCTTGGCTCTGCATCGTGGTAATTGGCGCGGTTCAAATCCTCTGGACGCATGGTGTTAACGTCTCTGGGTTGGCCGCGGGACTTGGCCTTGGTGGTCTCGCGTTCGCTTTGGCCGCTAAAGATACCGTTGAGAACATATTTGGTGCGGTCGCGATCCTCATCGATCAGCCGTTCAAGGTCGGTGACAACCTGTCAATGAGTGGAATAACTGGAACTGTGGAGCACATCGGACTTCGCTCAACAAGGCTACGCACGCCTGAGAACTCCCTTCTATCGCTTCCCAACTCTAAGATAATCGCCTCTCACGTCGATAATCTTGGCGCGCGGACATCGATGCGGGTGAAGACTATCCTTCACCTCCCCCTCTCAACACCCCCGACATCGATTGAGGCTCTTTGCGGCGGGTTACGCGCGATCCTCACATCATACCCAAGCTGCGTCAAAGACTCGATAGTTGTGCACTTCAACGAATTTAACGCGAGTAGCCTCGGCGTGTTGGTCCAATTCAACCTAACCCTCCAAACCTGGGCGGAGGAGCAGCGGAAGAAAGAGGAGGTTTTCCTGGCCTTCATTAAGCTCATCCAAGAGCTTGGGTTATCGCTCGCGGTTCCAACTCAAGAGGTGATTATGAGTCAGACCCAAACGCCGCCGACGCCGCTGGCGGCCACCGCTGGAATCGAGGCGCTACCTCGTCTCGGTATCTTATGGAAATAGTGCTCTCGAATGCTCATTGACGGTATCCTCGGCGTTGCGCTACCTAGACACTACTCATGAGACAACGCGGCCTACAAACACATCGGAACTCTGAAGGGCGCGCAACGTGTTACACCTGCTTTCGTCCCCACACTCATTGCATGTGCAAGGAGATCAATCCCTTCACGGCACACACAAACTTCCTCGTTTTGCAGCACCCCAACGAATGGCGAAAGTACTACTCAACCGCGAAGCTGGTGAAGCAGACGATTACCAATTCAGCCCTTTTGCGCGGGGTCACATTTGAGGAGAGCCTCCTTCACGCCGCGATCGATTCATACAGCCCCTACCTCCTCTACCCGGGTGCGACCTCATTCGACTGTGAGGAAATGCCCCTCTCTGAAAAAGACCTGATCATAGTACTCGATGGAACATGGGATGAGGCCCAAAAAATCGTCTACAGAAACTCAATGCTGCACTCAATTCCTCGGATCTCTTTCCGCAGGCCACTTACCTCGACCTACCGGATCCGCAAGCCCCCGAAAGGTGGCTACCTCAGCACCGTGGAATCGGTTGCTCACCTCTTAACTCTCAACGCGGTCACATCTGGAAAAGCTCATATGATTCCCCCATATCAGGGGCTCTTTCGGTCTTTCGACCTCATGGTAGAGCGGCAACTGGCCCACCTTGGCCATCTCGCCCACTTTCGGGTGTGAACTCTCATCTCCTAAAACGAACAGATGCGAACAGCCGAGAGGGTTGAGTAGTCTCCCCAAACGGTCAACCATGCCATCATGAGCCTAAAGACCTCTTATTTGGCTGAGCGAATCGATGCTCTCTCCTCGCACCTATCCGAATGTTTTCGAGATGGCATACTCGCCTCCCTAAAACACCCGAGCGCGCCCGGAGAGCACGGGGCATCGTTTCTAGCGAGTGAAGTCGCGCTCGGGCGGCTACGAGTATCATCCGCCGACGCCGCTTTCCCTTCACCGCATGACGTGGTCATCCCGCACGGCTATCGGGGCATGTTATCTCCGCAACAAGAGGCAACCATGCGCCGCCACGCTGGTGCCATTTCCGCGCGGACCGGACTAGCCCCACAAGAGGCGATGACACACCTTCTCCTCGAACTCAGCTTGTTGATGGAGAAAGGCACACAGGAGTGTCCATGTTCGCAACCTAATACGACATCGATCCTCAGCAATCTTCGTGACCTCAATGTCTTTCAGATCAAGGAACGGTTTGAAGGAATCCTACAGGCATTCTCTAGCGAACCAACTATCGCCCGGACTGCTGCGTCTCTTGTCATGCACCAAAAACGATACGCTAACGGCGCAGACGCCTACGCCGCGTATAGCAAGGCCAAGGAGGAGTGTCTCGCCACGTTTGGAGCGGATGCCAGCACTCACGATGTCTCCCTGACTGCTGCGGGTCTCATCTTTGAGGGTCGATACCCAAACGCTCAAGCTGCCTATGAACGATATCGAGATTTACTCAAAGAGACTCGCTCTCTCTTTGATGCCGACCCAGAGACAGCCAAGGTGGCATACACCGTGGCGCATCGCGTGTTCTCAGGAAAACTACGATCTCCCCAGGTCGCGCTCACGCACTATTCCATGCTGTTACGACTGGCTCGTGAGAAATTTGGCGAAACGGAGGACACAGCGCACGTCGCTCGAACAGCCGCGCTTCTCACCCTCGTGCAACGGTACAAGGATATCGACCAGGCATACCACACGTACACGGACCTCCTAGCGCAGGCTCGAAAGACCTTTGGCACGCGTCCTGAACACGACACGATGGCGCGAACAGCGGCTATACTGGTTTTTACTCGCCAGGTCCCCAGCGTTGAGGAGATGTTCAACCGCGCACAGCGAGTTTCACAGGATACAGGGGCGCTGGTCTCTAACGACCAATTGCTCGCGCCCTTCAAGCGCACAACCGTCGCCGCGGTGCTTCGTGGCAAATACGCGTCACCCGAGGAAGCGTGTCAGCGTCTGCGTGAGATTATTCCCCTGTGCGAATCGATCTTCTCCGTTCGTCCTGATACCCACACGTTAGCCGCATCGGCTATCAATGCCGTCTTCCTCCGTCTATACAGCACCCCTCAAGAAGCTTTCGACTCTCTCGTCAAGCACATTGATGAGACCAATCAGCTATTCGGGGCGGATGAGAGCACGCGTCCTTATGCTCGACTAGCGATCTACCTCCTCCTGCAGAAGAAGTACGAAAACGCAGGCGATGCCTATCGCGTGTGCCGCGCTATACTGACGAAGGTTCAGGCTCACCAAGCGGCGGACCGGATAACCTCGACAAGAGCGGCTAGATTGGTCTTCAAGCGCCTTGCCGGCTCTCTCGATGAGGCTGACGAAACGCTCAAAAGTTTCTCTTAACCCTTTCGACCCATGACCGATTTGAATCGAGCGTCTCGAGCCGACGAGGTAGTCTGGACCTCAGCAAAGGAAAACTCATCTTGAAGCTCCTCAATTCGGTCCGCTGGAGCGGGATGAGTGGCGAACCATCCTGCGTTGTCCTTTCCGGTCTGCGCCTCAAGGATCTGAAGGACCTTCACGAGCGCCGAAGGATTATACCCGGCCTTTCGCAAAAGCTCGGCGGCGTAAAGGTCGGCACCATACTCCTGAGAGCGATCGAATCCCTTGGTGAGAAGCTTCTCCATCACGCCCTCAACGCTGTCAGACAGGGCGTTGGTCAAAAGCCCGAGAGCGGGCGCGCCCGATGTCTGACTTACCGCTATCGACGCGCCCTGCATCGACGCCTCAGAGAGCGCCGAGAAGAGCGCGGCGTTCGATACTGCGTTCGCCCCATCTTTGTGAGCGACGTGGGCTATCTCGTGGGCCAAAACAGCGGCGAGGCTATCCTCATCTGGCAATTCCCTCACAAATCCTGAGGATATAAAAACAAATCCTCCGGGGGCCGACATGGCGTTAATCGTTGGCGAATCGATCACAACGAAGTGATACCCACCAAAGGTCTCGGGCGAATCGGAGGCGCTCGCCAGGGTCATTCCGATCTCATTCAGGTACTTTGTTTTGGCGACATCAAGCTTTGGAGGAAAACTACTTAAAACTTTCGCTGAAACAGCGCGACCCAAGTAGTATTCCTGCTCCGCCGTGAGCTCCTCTTGCGAGGCGACTATTTTTTGTCCTGACGACAACAAACCCGCCGCTTGCTGAGAGTCGACATAGCCCGTTGAGGCGAGCGCGCTCGCGCCGATCTGATTGAGCGCTGAGTTAGCGCACCCAGCGCCCACAAGGCAAATGAACGAGAAGAGTGAAAAGGTGCGGATCGCTCTCATGCTACTTCAGCCCTCCCTGCTTGATAAACCGCTCTACCTCGCCAGAGGAAGCCCTCGCCTCTCGCTCCACACGATCCACTAGGTCGAAGCGCGCCGAGGTGTTATCTTTTTTGAAACTCTGCTCTATCTCCCTACTAAATCCCTTTCCCGCGAGCACAAGCTCCGAGGGATCGGCCTTAACTTTCGCAACATCCGCGGATGAAAATACGATTACTTTTGCAGATACCGCTGACAGAGGGAGGTAACCCTCGCGCCCACCAGCTCGTACCCCGACCCATCCATTCTCCTCACCTATCTTTGAGAGACGGTCACCGTACTTAACCGACTGTATGGTTGTAGCGTAGAAAAGGGGTTTTGCTCGAACCCTCGACTCACGAACCTGAACCCATACATCGTCAGCGTAACACGGGGAGGTCAACACCACCCCGACAACTAGTAGCAAGAGAGATCTCATCGCGCTCCTCCTTGTTCGGCACCCCTACTTTTCATCCAAAAGCTCAGTGAGCGACGAAGCACCACTGATAACTCCAGCTCCACGATACACCCCAAACTTCGCGCGAGTATCGGCGATGTCGAGGTTACGAAGAGACAGTTGGCCAATACGGTCGTGCGCCGTAAAGCCTTCCCCTCCTCGCTCCATCGTCAAGCGCTCAGGATGATAGGTAAGGTTAGGGCTCTCGGTGTTAAGGATTGAATAGTCATCTCCTCGACGCAACTCTATCGTTACGGTTCCTGTCACCGCTTTTCCGATCCAACGAACAAGCGACTCCCGTATCATCATCGCTTGAGGGTCAAACCACCTCCCCTCGTAAAGGAGGCGGCCAAGTTTAAGTCCTGAGGATCGATACTGCTCAAGCGAGCCCTCGTTGTGAATCCCAGACAGCAATCGTTCGTAGGCGATATGAAGCAACTTAATCCCTGGTCCCTCGTATATTCCCCGACTCTTTGCCTCGATGATTCGGTTCTCAATCTGGTCAGAGAGTCCGAGTCCATGGCGTCCGCCGATAGCGTTGGCCTCAAGAACAAGCGCGACCTGATCCTTATATTCCCTCCCGTTGAGCGCCGTTGGGAACCCCTCATAGAACGTCACCTGCACTGTCTCTCGCTTAACCGCCACAGAGTCGTCCCATGACTTAATTCCCATGATCGGCTCTACTAGGTACTCATTCTCATTGAGGCTCTCCAGCTTTTTGGCCTCATGAGTAGCTCCCCACATATTGGAGTCCGTTGAATACGCCTTCTCTGTTGAGGCGCGATACGGAAGTTTGCGAGACTCAAGATATTCGCTCATCTCCTTTCTTCCGCCCAACTCGGAGATAAATGTCTCATCGAGCCACGGCTTATAGATCTTGAGCTTGGGGTTTACCAAGAGCCCGTAACGATAGAATCGCTCGATGTCGTTCCCCTTGTAGGTGCTCCCATCTCCCCAGATGTTCACCCCATCCTCGGCCATAGCGGCGACCAGCTTCGTGCCCGTGACGGCGCGCCCAAGCGGAGTTGTGTTGAAATACGTTTTTCCTGAAGTCGAGATGTGAAAGGCACCACACATAAGCGCCAAGAGCCCCTCGCGCGCAAGGTCCGCTCTGCAATCTATCAACCGGGCCTTTTCAGCCCCGTAGGCGATCGCTCGTTGAGGTATCGACTCGACATCGGTCTCATCGGGCTGGGCGAGGTGCGCGGTGTAGGCGTAAGGGACCGCACCCTTCTCTCGCATCCAGGCAACGGCGACGCTGGTATCAAGCCCGCCAGAGAACGCCAATCCAACCTTTTCGCCCTTGGGGATACTCTTAAGAATGTGAGACATATGCACCTCGCTACTAAATCCAAGAGTTGATATACCTAATACCTCAAGTATTGGGAACATTTAGTACGAGCTGGGGGAGCCTGACGAGACCATTCTAAGGGTGTGATTCGGTCATTTGTAGGCTTACTTGCCACCGTTGACGGTTGAGGACCTTATCCTTTTCCCCTTATCTTGAACCCGCCGAAAGGTTTGCATAGACTTCCCACATGGCAACACCCGCGACAAAGCCCACCCCCCTCGATCGAGCACTTGGCATCCACCACGTTGCAGAGAATATCGACACCCTCGTTCAACTCGGGGAGGAGATCGTTACCAATGCCCCTTCAGGCAAGAATCCCTGCTGTGCCTGGGATGCGGGTAGCCTCTCCCGCCGACTTTCGGCCAATCAAGCTTCACCACACCATACGATACTCCTCGACATGGGCGGCACCCACACAAAGGTGGCAACCAAGACCCTCGATGGCGGATGGGCCCTCCTCTTTGACCACTTAAACGACTGGTTCGAGCCTAAACGCGATCCCTCTCTCCCTCTCCTTCAAGGCTTTTTTAGGACCCTTGTGGCTGAGGTAGTCTCCGCACTCCCCTCACTGCGCACATCGGGACTCCCCCTTAGAGTTGGAGTAATCTGGTCCAATCAAATTAAAACGAAGCGTTTCTCTACCGGCACAACAACCGGCGTAACGGGGATTGTCCACGGCTACCAAAGTGGTGGCTACCGCAAGGGAGAGTGGTTCCTCAAAGGAATTCATAATGGCGATGACATCGGCGCGTTGCTGCTATCAGAGTTCACACACGGTGGCATCCCCCCCGAGGTGCTCCTACTCGGAAATGACACCCTCTTCACCCTTTTTGCCGTCCCAGGTGCTCACGCAGGTGTAGTGATGTCATCAGGTGGCAACTGCACACTTGTCGGAACATCAAACACGGACCGTGATGAGCTGTATAACTCTGAGCTGGGCGGTATGTTCATGCTCCCAGAGAGTCTTCTCTCTGCAGGAGACCACGCGTTTGCCAAGAGCAGAAACCTCTCATCACTGTCACTTGAAGAGCTGAGCGCGGGGAATTGGTTTCCGCAGATGGTAACGGCGCACATCGTAACTGCCGCGAAACTTCCAGAAGGCGCGAACCTCTCCGTCATAGCTGACGCCCTGCAAAAGGGAGATGTAACGATCAACAACCGATCCCTCTGCGACCTGATCTCTGGCGAGAGCGCGACATTCGAGTCATTTCCACCTGAAGCGAAAGCCGTTCTGAGAGATCTCGTTGTGATGCTGGTAGAACGGGCGGCGAACCTCGCGGGAATTTTGACCTATCTCTCCGTAATCCGTCAGCTCAAAGCTGGAGAGAAGCGCGCATTAGTTTCCCTCGACAGCTCCATGGGAAGGTATTTTCCAGGGTACTTCGAGATACTCAAGAGGTCTGTCGCACGAATTACACCTCTGAATCATGTGGTAGAGGTCACCCTCGTTCATCCTATTGAACTCACTGGTGGCGGAGATATCTCGGTGCCGCTACAAGGTGCGGCGCTAGCGCTCGCGGCGCAATAATCCTTGCCGGGGATTATAATATTCTTTGAGAAGTATAACGGCGGTCGCCACACCGTACCGCGAGGACGCGGTCCCTCCAAATCACGGGCGGTCTTATGATCCGATGTCGCTCGTTGCGCGACATCGCAGGTATCCCGACGGTATTTTCCGTTGTACATTATGCCTCATGCGCAGCGCTGCTACTCACACCCCGAGTCGTCTTCACATCACCCTCTGTGCTCTGTTGGTCACTATCATCAGCTTCTTAACCTATGTTCGCGGCTACGACCAACCCGCTGCGCTTTTTTGGGATGAAAATTACCATATAGCCTCAGCTCAACGGTACCTCAACAAGGTATACTTTCTTGAGCCGCACCCTCCACTCGGAAAACTAATGATAGCACTCGGTGAATACATACTCTCACCGAATGAGAAAACGGATCAGTTCCTGGATGTCGAATACGGTACCGGCGACAAACTTCCCCCTAACTTTTCATATGCGGGGTATCGGCTCTTCCCTACCCTACTCGCCTGGCTTACAGCGCCACTGTTTTTTTTGGTCGCGACAACTCTCACAGGCAGCCTGCCAATTGCCCTCTTGGTGGGCGCGCTCTACACATTCGACAACGCCATTATCGTTCACGCTCGTGGTGCGATGCTTGAGAGCACACAGCTATTTTTTGTCGTGCTCGCGCTCCTCGCCTTTTTTACCCTTGTAAGGCGAAAACTCGCCAATCGAGCTGTCGCAGTTATCAGCGGAACCCTCGGCTTAGCACTCGCCGCCGTAGTGGGAACGAAGGTCAATGGAACCCTCTTATTGGCGCTGGTTCCCCTCATCCTTGTCCTAAAAAATCTCTCCTTCAAAGCTCGCGCGTCCTCAATTCTCATCGCCTCACTGTCGTTCCTCTGCGTGTACGCCGGTATTTGGCGCGTTCACTTCATGTTGGGCGAGCGTCGCCTTGAGCAGCTCCCCGACTCAGGATACTTCTCGTTAGATCCTAAGGTGAAAGCTATCATCGATGCGGGTCAGCAGACTCACCTTGCCGCACTACCACGGTTGTGGTGGGAAAACGGTATCGCCTACGTATCACGCTACGCCGATGGTGTTCCGAAACTAGACCTCAGCAAGAACGACGAGAATGGCAGCCCCGTTTTTATATGGCCTATAGGAGCACGCGCAATTCAATATCGCTGGGAGGCCGCGCCGCAAAATTCTGTTAAGTATCTCTTCCTCGTCTCAAATCCCGTAGGTTGGGCGCTCGCGCTCGGAGGTGTTATCCTCTGCGGGTCACTCCTCATTGCGCAGCTCGTTTTTCCATCTTCGGTCAAACTAAAGTCCCCCTTTGCTCTATGGATACTGGTGGGGCTCTACTGCGGCTATCTCTTTGGCATGAGCCAGATCACACGTGTACTGTACCTCTATCACTACTTTGTGGCGCTCCTCTTTGGTTTTCTCCTGGCTGGACTCGCCTTGATAGAGGTTGATCATGTGGGGGCTATCGAGATTACCAGAAGGCGTAAAAATGGGCTGGCAGCCCTCTGCATATGCGGAGCCTTCATGAGCTTCCTTTGGTATTCTCCCCTCACCTACTACAAACCTCTTACTGACCACCAAATGAGGTCTCGCTCGATCTTGAGCATCTGGGATCTCACTTGTGCTGGGTGTCCCCGCACCAATAAGCTCGTTCAATTAACAGCTCCTACAGTGCTCTCTGTCCGCTTCGGTATTAGCGACCTTGCTCCGGAGGAGATCCAACAAGACTGGGGGCAGCCCCAGATTGGTGTGAGCGCGACCGGACGGCCCCTCATCGCGCAGGGAATTGAGCACCCAACCGGGTTCGGTATGCATAGTAACTCCGTAGCGGTATACCCTGTCTACCACCAGTACTCCCGTTTCACTGGAGACGTAGGGCTTCCTGACTATCTTAAGGGTTCCAAGGCGAGCGTCACATTCCAGGTAATTGGAGAGGAAAAGGTCCTGTGGGAGAGTCCCGTCATAAAACCGGGCGAACCCTTGCGGCACGTCGATGTCGATATCTCCGAAGTAGAGCACCTCACCTTGAAGACACTCGATGGTGGTGATGGGATCACCGATGACCACGCTCTGTGGGCTAATCTGAGGCTCACCAAGAAGCCCGAAGCGGAGCTAACCGTCGAAACTAAGACAGAACAGGAGAGCTCCCTATCCCCCACTATAACCTCGCCCCATCCATAGTTTCCGGATATACTCCCCGCCATGGAAGTCATCATCTGCCCATCCACTGAGCGCGCAAACCTTCTCACCGCCCAACTCATCGCGGACACCGTAAAGGCAAAACCGAAGGCGGTTCTCGGATTAGCAACCGGCAAGACACCTGAAGGGGTCTATTCCCGATTAGGTCAACTCCACAAGGAGACCGGTCTCGATTTTTCGGGCGTGACGACTTTTAACCTCGACGAATACATCGGAGTTCCGACCACGCATCCTCAATCATTCCGCGCCTGCATGGAGCGAGAACTCTTCTCAAAGATCAACGTTAAGAAAGAGAATACCCATCTTCCAAACGGAATGGCTGCAGACCTCGACGCTGAGTGTGAGCGGTACGAGAAGGCGATCGCCACTGCGGGCGGAATAGATCTCCAACTCTTAGGTATCGGATTAAACGGTCACCTCGCCTTTAACGAACCACTCTCCTCTCTCGCATCGCGAACTCGGACGAAAGCTCTGACACCTGAAACTCGCAGACAGAATGCTCCCGCTTTTGGCACCCTCGATGAGGTCCCAACACGCGCCATCACCATGGGCGTAGGCACGGTGCTTGAGAGTCGGTGGGCGATCCTTCTCGCAACGGGTTCAAGCAAAGCCGAGATAATTCTTAAAGCGGTTGAGGGTCCGATGAGCGCGGTCGTAACCGCGAGCGCCCTTCAGATGCACCGCCGCTGCACCGTCATCGTAGATGAGCCAGCTGGCGAGTGGTTGCAGATGAAGGAGTACTACCGGTGGGTGTTCGCGAATGAGCCAGAGTGGGCTCCGTATAGGGATCTCGTGCTAGGGAGATAGCCGTGGCTTCGAGAGACCCGGCAATTCGCAACGCTTGACCAGGCGAGCACGCGCATGGGCCTCAGGCTCCCCTACTCCACCGTCCACACCTTCCCTGACTCAGTCAGGAACATCCTGCGCATCTCTTCGAGAGTGAATGGACGCGAGCCGAGTCGGCCCAGGACACTAACCTGATGTCCCGTTTCGTCCACGGCGCGGTCGCGGTCGAGTGGCTTTGAGATAGCTGTCGCAGGACCAACCGTCTTCTTTTTAGCGATGATCTTGGGCTTCACGGGCGGCGAGAATCCGTAGAAGCCCGGCACTCGCTCAGGATCTGTCATCTGCAGAACTACGAGTCCATTCTCTCCATCAGCAGCGTAGCCAATCAGACTCGCATTCGTCGTAGCGACCTTCACATCATAGGTGTCGTTTAAGATCCCTTTGCCGGAGAATTTCTGATACACAATCGGCCGCTCAGGTTTCTCAACATCGATGATGACGATCCCTTCCTTGCCTCCCGCAACATAAGCGTAGGTGCGCGCGACGTACACATTTCGCGCGTCGGGAAGAGCGACTGAAGCCTCTCGGATGAAACGTGGATTCTCCGGGAAGGTTATATCGATAACATGGAAGCCATCCGCGTCTGTCATAAAGGCGTAGCGGAATTGCACCGCCACCGCTGTTGGTTTGTTGGCTGGCCACGTTGCCTCAATTCGGGGCGAGAGCGGATCTTCAAGGCTTAAGACCACAACCTTATCCTCAGTGCCGACAAACGCCCGCGCTCCAGCGAGCGATATATTTCGAGCGCCTGTGAGAATACCATCCTCATTCCACGTCAGTGCTCGCTCCAGGAAGTTATTGCGAGGCTCACCATCTTGGAGCGTGTCCACGTTCACGACGATCAATCCCTCCTCGCTGTCTGAGATGAACGCGTAGTGGTAGATCTGATGCATCGGCGTTTCTAAATTCTCTGGAAGCTGCTTCTTAAACGGCGCCACTGGCATATTGGTCGGAAGCGCCATACCTGTCGCGTTCTTTGATGGAACGTGTGTGTTCTGACCCAGTGGTGACACGGGACTTGTGATGATTCGCTCCGAGAAGCCTTTGTTCGCGATATTCGCAATATCGTAAACACGGAATCCATCCGAACCAGCGGCGGTGTAGAGGTACTCCCCTCGCATCTGAATCGCGTGGGTCTTGTCACCAACACCGTGATGGGCATGGCTCTCTTGAAGCTCTAAGCCGCGATCTTGGTGCGCCTTATAGAAGTCTGGGTAGGCGTATCGATGCAGGTAGCTTCCGATCACCGCCTGCGGCTCGTCCCACTCTGTGACCTGCACCGCTTCAACACCGCCGTGCTCCGAGGCAACCCAGGTATAATACCCCATGAAATTCACGAAGTTTGTCCCGAGCAACATGAGCTGCGCGAGGATGGCGTTGTTGTCGTTATCCTTTGAGACGTGGCAATCCTTGCAATCTTTCGTTTCCCTGGTGCGAACGGTGTGTGGGAAGTGCGGTGCGAATGCTTGTGAGCTGTAACCAGCGGCTGAAGTAGGTGGCTGTTGGATATATATCTTCTGC
Organism: Deltaproteobacteria bacterium; assembly: GCA_023262305.1. GTDB lineage: Bacteria > Bdellovibrionota_C > UBA2361 > UBA2361 > OMII01 > OMII01. The sequence goes on along the minus strand of JALRCK010000008.1, from coordinate 4,620 downwards.
CGATTGATATCAGTTGAGCTCAACACCAGCGCACTTGAGGACCTCACAGGCACGATCTTCCCGTTCTTCGCTGGTCCATGTCGACCGAGCTGATACATGTCGTCTCGCGCGACCTGGGGATTGTAGGAAGCCCAATTTCGGGTGAGCTTTCCTTCATAGTGATTCGTTGTCTTCTTCCAGTTCGCCTGAATCGGAAGGTGGCACCCACCACACGCGGTTGTCCACGAGCTGTGGCACGCGAAGCACGACATGTCACTCTCTGGATGCGCGAGCTTCTCCGCAAACTCTGGGTGAGAAGCCTCTGCGGCGGTTGCTATCTTGTATGTGTCAGCGCCTTCCTCAATTTTTTTAACGAGCTTCGCCTTCGCTGCCTTCGCGTTGTAATCACGACTCCCTGGGGTGATAGAGTCTTTAACCTGCTTCACACGCCACTCTAACCCTTCCGTCACCAGCGATCGCTGGTAGAGCCCGTCATCCTTCCAGACGAACTGACGCTCACCCCACGGGGTGCGCTTGGTCGAAAGGTCTCGTCCCCCATCAGCGGCGGCAGGACCTGAGGTTTTTAAAGTCGCGCGAGCTTTGACGTTACCGTGGCAATCGTCACAACCGATCTCAACTGCCTGTGCAACCTCTCCGTATATATTACCGTCACCGTGGGCATCTTGGCTGAAGTGGCAATCAACACACTGCATTCCGAAATCAACGTGGATGTCCTGAAGGTGAACCGCCTTCTTAAACTTCTCGGGATCATCAAATGAAACGATCTTTCCATCCTTATCGAGGAGGTGCCCCTTACGATCCCGCTTGAAGACCGCTCGGAAGTTCCAACCGTGTCCGTGGTAGTCAGCGAATTGGGTTGTCTTTAACTTCGGATTTAGGTCACTGACCCGTTTTAAGAAATCGACATCGGTCCACTTGCCTCGAATCGCCGCTTCCTCGGGATTGTGCTCCATGGATTTGTAGGTCTCCTCCATGGTTGGGTACTTCTGCTTTTCGGGCCACATGAAGGGAGCGTCGCTCTCGTAATCCCACATCGTGTACCCGATGTAGGTGTTCACAAACATGTTTGGTTGATGCATGTGACACACCATACACTGGCTCGTTGGAATGGCGCGGGTAAATGCATGCTTGAGTGGGTGCCCCTCCTCGTTCTTGGGGATAGTGGGATCGATCGTTTGCGTTTTGCCTTCATGACCGAACTTCGCGTACGGTCCCGAGTGTCGGGGATCGCGATCGTTTGCGTAGATGGTGTGGCACGCTGTGCATCCGCTGCTGCGATAATCGCCTGGGTGATCGTTTGTTCCGAGGAAGCTTAAGTGCGGATCGTTGAGGCGAGTCTTTAAGATATTCAGCACAGGAACAGCGATCCGCGCTCCTGTTCCAGGACCTCGATTAGAGGCCTTTACATCAGGCTTTCCTGGCTCCTCAAGGGGATTCGGCACCCCAATTTCGGCGAATTGAGTCTTATTGAACATTCCGCCACGCTCAAAGACTCGGAAGATATCAGCGGGTGGCATAACCTCCCAGGTGGGAAGGGGTAGGAGCTTCTCAAGCGCTCCGCGGGCGCGCATCTCTTTGGTGAGGGGGCGCCCATCATGAACGATGCTCGCTGGCTGCCCCTCCTGAGTGTAGCTCTCGCCCAAGATGTAATTTTTGTAGGGAAGGATGCCGTTGTTATAAGACCCACCACCCCACAACATCGCAGACGTTGTCATGAGGCTCTTTCTCACCGCGGTTGTTACTTGCGAGTGACACCCACCACACGCCGCTGGAGCTGCCCGCAGGTCGCCAGGGTTGATAAAGCGCGCGAACTCAACCGACTCCTTCAGCAGATTGGTGTAGGAGTGTTTTGGGTTCGCCGACGTTGGCCAGTTCTCTGGGTGCTTGGGAAGAATGTGAGCTTGATTCTTGCGCTCATTATAGAGGGGCGATCCCTTATTGAGTCCTGACGCCCGAACCTCTGGGTTTCCACCGTGACACTCAGCGCACCCGATATGGACCGCAGGGTTCTGGTGCATAGTCGGGGCATCGGTCTTCGTGTGACAATCTTTGCACCCCACGCTCGTCGCCTCCATCTGCTCAGGCGAACCACCCGGTCGGATGATATTTTTGTACTCAGCGTCATCAGCTACGCCAGTTCCAACTCCGCTAACTAAACCGACACCGACCGACACAACGAACGACAGCAGCCATCCCCTCTGCGTGCCCTTCATCATCCTCTGTACTGGTGCTGCGTGCTTGATACCCATGCCCCGGCTTAATACTGAAGAATAAGGTTAGTAAACGCGTGGTAGTTCGTCTGATTACCGAAGAGGTTCTCCTGCCCGGCCTCAGGCAGTAAAACCGCTGAGCCGATTCGAATCAGAACATTCTGATTTAAGAACGGGCGATAGAGGAATCCAGCGGAAAGGTCCCAACCGATATCTCTACTGATCGATCCATCCATGCGAACAACTTCCAAGCTCTCGGTCTGATCAAACTGAAGGTAGCTCGCGTTGGTCACCAGCTTAAGCTCTGGTAAGAGCTCGAAATCAACGCCGAGATTGTAGAGTCGAAGACCTGGATTGACGAAGTTCGATTGCCCCATCTCCTTGGTAGCTCGAAAATTGGGGAGTAGGCTGTTTCGATTCGTCAGATTAGTTCCGCCTGTTCCAACGAAGGGTATTCCCTCACGTTGCCAGTACGAAAGATCTCCCCCTGCGAAGTTAGGATTGTCAAAGATGGCGTCAAAACCAGTTGCTTGATTGTCATACGGGTCACTATCTCCAGACGCCCACATACCTGAGACGCGAAACCGAATCCAATCTATATCGTACGAGAACTCTTGAGCGAACATCCCAGCGTTGATATCGACCTGCTGCTGCGCAATTTCATTGTGACTCTGTGAACCCAACGCATGGTAGATCTGCGTGGTAGTGTTGATACGATCTATGTGCCCGTCGCCGCCCAGACCAAAGTATGTCGAGTAAATATTCCCAGGTCGCTCATCACCTATTGGAGCGGGACGCACGAGAAAGCCATTCTGGTCGTATGTATACCCATGATCCCCGGCGGTATCGCCTCGGTAGACCATACTCAAACTGGTTGTGTGTCCAGGCGCAATGAGATCTTGTCGATAGGTGTTAGCGACTACCACAGTCTCGTAGCGATTATCGAACGTTGAGTTGATGCCGGTGTTGACGTTCTTCTCAAGTCGATTAAACCACGCGACATTAAACTGCGTCTTGTTATTATCGTAGTCGCCAAAGAAGCGGACTCCGGGCTGATTATCGTTGTAAAGAAATCCGCGAAAGTCTGCGTTGAATTGCTGAATACCACCACGCATCGACACGAAGTCGTATCGCTCTGAGAGGTTTGCGAGGTGAATGAATCCGAACTCGTTGTAGGATCTGGTATCCCCTCGAGCGGGGTCCGCGAAGAGGACTCCATCCTCCTCGGCCTTCACGTAATTAAAGTTAAAGATGGGCGCGATTCGAAGCTCAAAGTCAGGTGGCTTGAACGCGGTATTTCCCTTAATCAGTCCGAACGACATAATAACGTTCTCGGCGAAGATAGTCTGGTTTCCATCACCGAAGACATTATTACTGTTCGGACGCCGTGTTGAGGCAAAGCCCACAGGCACGGGGATTCGACGCGCCTCAAAGAGCGTGTCAGAGATCACCGAAAGTTCCGTGAACCACGGTTCAGCTGGAGAGCCGAACACGGGGATATCCCCCTTGAGGACGTTTTGATTGTAGGGGTCATACCACTTGCCGGCATAGAACATACGCCATCGATCGGGAACGGGGACGAATCCAGACGCAGAGCTCTCTATCGGCTGCACGGACTCATAGATCGTCTCGGGGAAATACTCTGTCTCTTGTCCCGCAAACGACCTCTCGATCAACTCTTGTGGGACCCTCTCTGGAGTGGGAGTCGCAGATACCGTCGACGCGACATCAGTTTCATCTTCGGCGAGAGCGATGAACGGAGTAGCGAGTGAGAGCGCGGCAGCCAGGGCACACGAGCGGCTATAGAGAGAGCCTCTCCCCCTTCTTCGCTCACCCCCCGTAGCTCCTCGCCTTCTCATTATCCTCAGCTAAGAATTTGGACAGATATTTTGGTCGTTATCGCGAATGAACGGAGCCTCAGGACAATTCACATACCGCAGCCGGAGCTGCGGCGCGGTAAGATTGATGTGGTCCGCTCGAATCTCCGACGGTGCGTTGAACCCTAGTGTCGGATCTCCCACCGTTGTCTGTCCGGCGTAGTTCAATCCCTCGCGACTTGACGAGTAGAAAGCCGTGAGGTCGTCCTGATCGATACCATCTCCGCTCACGCCTATTGCTCCCACAAGAGTTCCAGATTTGTAGAGTGGCACCGCACCCGGGAATATCTGAATTCCGTTGCGAGCCCTCCCTCCGAGCCCAGAGCCCGACGCGCATCCGGCCGGAGCGCTTCCTGGATTTACGACCGAAGCAAGGAGCGCCGTCTTGACGATGTCGAGCTGCAGTCCTGTATTGAAGGGGCTCCATGTATTTCCTACACCCGGAAATGGGAGTGAAAGCGGACCCGGACCTGTGCCATCGATCCCGTCAGGAACGAATGGCCGCGCCATGTTTCCGATCGAACGGGCCCCAT
>JALRCK010000089.1 GCA_023262305.1 Deltaproteobacteria bacterium | reverse complement strand
AATGAAAAGAAACAACGGTATCCTTCGCGACGAGGGTGAGATTATTCATGGTAGCGACTCCTTTCAGTCTAATGAGCGTCGCCAGAGTGTTCGTCGTGCGAGGCCGGAATGTAATGGGAGGATCCTTACCACATACGAGGGGGTTGGGATACCGCATCTCTTTCAAGCGCTCACTCGGTACAAAAGTCCGGAATGTCTCCATAGGTTGCAGTATTTACGAGGTTTTTTGAGGTGCTGGGGTCCTGCCTTGTTCTTCCGTGATGTGCGCCGGCGATGCCTGCCCTCGCGTACGGCCGGCAAGCTCACCATGCCTTTAGAGCAGCCGAGGTGCGGGACCGTTGGCGGTGTGGTATAACGTCGCGTCTTTACGATAGTTGTTTGTCTCAATGTCAGAAGCAGTAGCCCTCAAAGAGATCTCATCCGAAACCGCAAAGCGGAGAACGTTTGCTATCATCAGCCATCCCGACGCTGGTAAGACAACGCTCACCGAGAAGCTCCTCCTCTACTCGGGTCAGATCGGAGTCGCCGGTATGGTCCGCGCTCGTAAGGGTGGCAAGGCGACAAGCTCAGACTGGATGGCGCTTGAGCGCGAACGCGGTATTTCAGTGTCAGCCTCGGCTATGCAGTTCCCCTACAAAGAGGCGGTTATTAACGTCCTTGATACGCCGGGGCACCAAGATTTTAGTGAAGACACCTACCGAACTCTCACCGCTGCTGATAGTGCCGTGATGGTGCTTGATGCCGGTAAGGGAGTAGAGGCGCAGACGCGTAAGCTTTTTGCCGTGTGTCGCTTACGCAAGACCCCCGTACTGACCTTCATCAACAAAATGGATCTCCCGAGTAAGGAGCCTTTGGAGCTTCTGCAAGAGGTTGAGGATGTCCTCGGTATCTTGGCTAGTCCGATCAGTTGGCCGATAGGAAGTGGTGCTTCATTCAAGGGGATAGTTTATCCAGCTACTCGCGAGTGTATCCTGTTTACTAAGTCTCGGATCGGTGGTGCCGGCAAGGCTGAGTTCCGGCGGATGTCCCTCGATGATGCAAAGGCAGGTGGCGAGCTCGATGAGGGGCAAGCGCAACATCTTGAGGAAGAGCTGGAACTTCTCTCGGCTGCAGGAAATCCCTTCACCTACGAGGCTTTCCTGGCTGGAAAGATCACTCCGGTCTTCTTCGGATCAGCACTCACAAACTTCGGCGTCGAACCGTTCTTTGATAATTTTACAGAGATGGCACCTCGTCCCCATTCCTATGAGGCAACCGATGGTGCCGGTGCAACTGTTGAGGTTGACCCCGTTACGGCCCCCTTCTCTGCCTACGTCTTTAAGATCCAAGCAAACATGAACCCAAAGCACCGCGATAGCATGGCATTTTTGCGGGTGTGTTCGGGGCGGTTTGAGCGGGATATGGTTGTGAAGCATCACCGAACCGGCAAGGAGGTTCGGCTCTCGCGCTCGTACAGCCTCGTTGCACAGGACCGTAATACGGTCGAAGAGGCGTACCCAGGAGATATCATCGGCGTTATTAACCCGGGAGTATTCGCTATCGGAGATACCGTTTCGCTCAAAGGTGGATTTAACTACAAGCCGATGCCGCAGTTCCCGCCAGAGATAGTGGCACAGATCCGCCCCACAGACGTTCTCAAGCACAAGAACTTTGACAAGGGCATATTGCAGCTCGCGTACGAAGGTGCGGTACAGATCTTGAGGTCGTATCGAAACCCGAAGGATCCCCCTCTCGTTGCAGCGGTTGGTAGACTGCAATTTGAAGTTCTCCAATTTCGACTCAAGGATGAATACGGAGTCGATACAGCGATCGACTTCCTGCCCTACAAGTACAGTATCTATGTTGAGGGAGATCCTAAGGGGCTCTCGCTCCCAATGGGCTCCATGCTCGCTCTCGATGCTCGCGACCGAGTGGTAGCCCTCCTCAAAGCTGAGTGGGAGAAGAAGTACGTGCAGGAGAAGAACCCTGACTATGTCTTTAAAGAGTTCGTTCAGTAATTGAGATCTCCCCTATGGATTGTGAGTTGCAGCACCTCAGGCGCCCGACCCACCGAATGCTCGTTGAGGAGTATCAAGCGCTCGCTAGTAATGAGGACCGACTTGAATGGCTCATGGAACGGGAGGGGCTGCATGCGAGCGTTCCCGCCGAACTCGTAACTTTTGATCGACGGGTTCCGGGATGCCTCTCTGGCTTGTGGCTTCACGGAGTCATACTAGATGGGGTGTGTCACTATTCAGCCAAGAGCGACTCGGCGATGGTTCAAGGGATCGCTTCGTTCATGTGCGATCTCTACTCCGAGCGCTCGCCCGAGGAGGTGCTGCAGGTTGGTGAATCGCTCGTTAACGTTCTTGCTCTTGAGAGGCTTCTCTCGATCACACGGAAGCGAGCTGTCAGCAGCACTCTTACCTACATCCTCCACACCGCCCGCTCGGCGGTCGTGTCGGAGGGGTGAGTCGTATGTCTCGATATTTTGACGCCCACAACCACCTCCAAGATGAGCGTCTCGATACCATCCGGGGCATCGCTATCGGTGAGTGTCTGCGCATCGGGGTCGAGCGCTGTGTCGTCAATGGTACCTCGCCGAAGGATTGGGCGCGGGTACGCAAGCTCGCCGAGAGTTATTCGTTTGTTCTCCCGGCCTATGGAGTTCACCCCTGGTACGTTGAGGGGCTTCCCCCAACGTGGCTTGAAGAGCTTACCTCGCTCCTATGTGGTGGCGGGTGTGTCGTTGGTGAGATCGGGATAGATCACTGGAAGGACGGTATCGATCGCAACCTCCAAGAGGAGGTCTTTCTCAAGCAACTTTCTGTGGCATGCGAGAGGAACCTCCCGGTTACGATACACGGACTGAAGGCATGGGATCGCCTCTTGCAACTGCTCAAGGCTCATGGTGTTCCGAGGGCTGGGTTCCTGCTTCACTCCTACTCTGGGCCAAGCTCCCTTGTTGACCTGTTCATCGATCTCGGGGCCTATTTTTCGTGCGCGCCATCGTTCCTCACTCCGGGTCGGGAGAAGAAAATTGAGATCTTCCGCGACCTCCCACTCGACCGCATCCTCGCTGAAACTGACTCGCCGGACCAGCGCCCACCGAGGGAGCTTGACCACTATGCAGACGCGACTCTCAATCACCCAGGAAACATCAAGCTCGTCTATGATGGCCTTGCCAAGCTGCGTCAGATATCAGTGAGCGAGATGGGTCAGCACCTTGATGATAATTTTCTACGCTTATTCCGACAGAAAGGTGGGTAATCCGCGCCCCCGCAACTATCTCTTTCATAAATTGTAGGGGCGAGCTACGACCGCCCGTACGACAGAACAACCGTGGTAAAGATACATATTTCCTCACGAGGCGGGATCTGTGCGGAACCTCTACGACCGTGCAATGAACGATCGCGTTTCTGAGATGCGATTTCTTGTGCGAGCGATCTCTGGCTTTGCAGCCCCCTCCTGCTCTTGAAGCGCTTTTACAAAGAAGAGTAACTCAAGAAGCATCATCGCATCTTCTTTACTGCCGCGAAGATTGTTCCACCCGATATCGCTCGCACGAGATGCTGCGATGAGAGCCCGCATCGAATTTCCCTCTTGGTGGTGATAGACCGCGGTTCGGAAGAGTGACTGCACAACAGCGCATCCCGGGCGATCTACGCGGGGAGCAACGCAACGAAGAAAGCGAGTCTCCACCGCGCGCGCCTCTTCAGCCCGACCGGCAAGCGCAAGCGCTTTGGAGGCCCATACGAAGCTGTCGTGCAGTGTCCCCTTCTTCAGCCACTCCTCTCGCCCTTCAATCGAGGAGTAGAGAAGTGAAGCCCATTCTCCTGCTTCGCGGTGAGATCCTTGCGACGCTAAGAGGTGAACCAGCTGTGCGAGCGATTCAACTCTATCGAGTGGGACTGAGCCGGAATTGGACTTATACGGTGAAAGCACCTGCAGAAGGATCTCCGTTGCCTGACGATCGGACTCAGCGCTGCCGGCAAGAAAGAGTTCGCGAGCGGTCTGCAGGTTTGAGTCTGATGCGCTTGGGGTTTCAGTTCGGGACGGTGTGCGAGTAATTTCAGCCATGAGACGCTCCGAAAGATGATGAGAACGAGTACTTGAGTGGAACTATGGGCGCCCGGAAGCCCTCGCTTGGAGTTGCGCCGATCAGCTGTTGAGAATAGGTCGAGGCGCGGAAGCGCAAGACGTAGAGGGACTCGTTGTGCTCCTGTCCTCGAAAAAGAACGGCGGCCGTTCGGTGGTTCCCTTGCAAGACGGATACCTGATCCCTGTCGAAAAAACTTCCCACAAATATGACAGGACCGCCGACGTTATCGGCGACTAAGTTGAAATCCGGAACGAGGGGAAAGGTGATGCTATCGATCTTCTTTTCGTCTAGTTGCGGCTCGCACCAGTGGATCCTTCCGCGCGCGTACATCCCCGCAAGTTGCTTTGCGGAATAAGCCTGAATCGTCAGGTATCCTTGTGCTCTCATGTGGTGGTAGAGAGCCATCGTTTCGTCTATTTTTTCAGGGAGTGCGTTGGGGAGCCAATTTGATACGATCTGGTTTTCAAATCGAACAAGAGGGTTCAGTTCGAGACCACGATCCTGCGTTCGAGCGGTCGTACCCCTGTCGACGCTCCCTGATATTGGTGACGACAGGCTCAGCCCCAGCGGCATGACGCCGGAAATAATCTCGGGCGACAAATCGACTGCGGGTTGCCTGGCTTTGTCAGGTGCGTACTCGTTCATCGGAGAGCTACCCCTTTAAGGGCCTCCTGCATTGAGGGCCAGATCTTTATCTGGCGTTCAGGTGCGCGCTCTCGACGAACGAGCGCAAAAGACTCTTTCAGGGAGAGGTGGGTGTGGATTGCGATGTATCCGATGACGACAGCTGGCGAGCGACTCTGTCCGGCGTGGCAGCACACCAGAACAGGAGCATGGTGCACGACGAGCTCTTGGAGGGCCCGAACGGCGCTTAGGAGGTGTTGCCGTGTAAAGCTCGGTCCATCTGGGATATCGAGAGAGGTTATCTTGTCGACCCCCAAGGTAGGAGCCCATTCGGGTTTAAGCTTGCCGTCGAGGCATAGGATCGAGCGGATGCCGAAGGCCTTGAGAAATTCAGGATTGTGGGACGGAATCCAATGCGAGACGTAGATGTTGTCGGTAATTTTGAACCCCCTCGGCGTAGCGGGAACGGCAAGGTCCCCAGGATCGAGGTCTGGGCAGTGCTGCCGCGCTGAAAAAAAGATGTCTTTGAGGCTCAGGTCTTCGGGGGAAGGCGAGCTATCGTGTTTATGTTGTAAGGGGGGCATACAACGGAAGGATACTACAGCCCGATACTGTAAGCATGCCACCGATTAGTCGATTTTAGTCGCTATTGAGAGGCGTTAGTCGTTTGAAGAAGCCCTACGCCCGCTACGTATCCTTATCCTGCACCGGTGTCCCTTTTCTCACTAGAATCGTTGTGCCGCCCGACCGTGGGGAGTAAGCCCGTTCGGGTGCAGGATGATGAGGGGGAAATCAGAGGCGTTATTCGGGCTCCGCTAGGCGGGCACGCCGACGTTCAACCCAGATGTAGGGGAACTCGGGGCGCTCCCTTGAGAGGAACGAAATTGCCTCAGCAGCCGCGATAAATCCGATCGTGCCGGTCATAAACACGGCGCTGCCAAGTCCAGCATTGCAACTCTTCCCCTTGGAGCGTGGGGTTGTCTCGCACTGGTCTGTGTCTTTTTCACTTTGGGGACCACGCTGCTTTGGCGCATAGACACACGGGATGTCGAATTTCGTTCGCTCGCTGCGGGGAAAGTTGTGCTCCTGGCGGAGCTTCCGGCGAACGATCTGCAAGAGTGGATCGTGGATCGTCTTTGAGAGGTCCTCAACCCGCGCCGTGAGTGGCGAGAGTCTATCACCCGCTGAACCTACGGTTATTGCGGGGATCTGTCGCTGGGCGCATTCTGCGAGTAAGACTGCTTTGTGATCTGCCGTGTCGATTGTATCGAGGACGAGCGAGAACTCGCTTGAGAGGATCGCATCAGCGGTCTTTGCTGAGAAGAACTTCTTAATGATCGTGACTTTGCACTCAGGATTTATCTCGCGGCAGCGCTGTGCCAGCACCTCAGCTTTTGAGGCGCCGATCGTCGATGAGAGGGCGTGCAGTTGGCGATTCATGTTTGTGACGCACACCTCGTCGAGGTCTATGAGTGTAAAGGCCCCTACTCCGCTTCGAGCGAGAGCTTCAACAGCCCATGAGCCCACACCACCAAGCCCGACTACACACACATGTGCGTGCGTAATTCGACGGTAAGCTTCGTTACCGATGAGCTGTTTAAAGCCCACAAACCGATCAGTGGTGATATCCCCGTCCATGCGACCGTATGGTGTATCATATGAGCTCGATCGTTTGAACTCCCCCCTCCCCCGCCGGAGTCTCCGCACTTTCATCAAAGGCGCATGATCCCTCTTACTGAGTATTACTAGGGGTAGAGACGGTTGATTGCGCACCGAAGAGACCCGTGTAAACCTATAGTTGTACAACGAAAAGGAACGTTATATGCCCGGGCTCAATGATGCAGATGTTATCGTTATCGGAGCTGGTCTGACCGGTCTTCGGGCTGCTCTTGAGGTTTCGCGGGCAGGTCTCACGGTGCTGGTCTTTGAGAAGAGTGAGTATCTCGGTGGGCGAATGTCAACCCAGATGGTCGAAGGGTTTAAACTCGACAGGGGCTTTCAGGTGCTTTTATCGGGGTATCCCGAGATAAAACGGCTGAGAAATATCGACCGTCTTAACTGTAGAAGTTTTTCCTCAGGCGCTCGAGTTCGATACAAGGGGCGATTCGTTGATTTTTATGATCCACTCCACCATCCAGACAAGCTGCTTGATACACTAACGGCACCGATCGCGTCGTTGAAGGACCTGGTTCTAACCTTTATGTTGACCCGCGGGGTGGGTTCTACCTGTCGTCCAGTTGCGATGACTACCGACCGTGGTCTTGAACGATATGGCTTCTCCGAAAGGTTTAGGGAGGGATTTTTGAAGCCTTTTTTGCGAGGCGTGCTCCTCGATCCGCCTCTTCGAGCGGATTTCGGATTGGCTCGATTCTACTTGAGGATGTTTGCTACGGGAGAGGCTGCCTTACCGTACGATGGGATCCAGGGTCTACCGAATATCCTAGCTGACTCGGTTGGGCATTCTCACATTCGCCTAGGGAGTCCGGTGAATGCGCTCTCAGCCACAGAGGTAACGCTTGAAAATGGAGAGAGCTACACAGCTCGTCACGTTGTGTGCGCTGTGGATACGATGGCAGCAACGCAGCTGGGCTCGCCTGAGCAAACGCTCAATCACGTTGGCGCGGCAACGTTGTACTTCTCTGCACCGTCACCACCGTTTGATGACCGCCTCGTTGTTGTGAGCGCTGAGCCCGGACCAATCTCAACGTTGGCCGTAGTATCAAATGTGCAGCCCTCTTACGCTCCTCCCGGAAAGACCCTGATTGCTGTTACCGTTCTGGGTGATGCAGCTGCGCGTGCCGAGAGTGATATATTTGCTCGGGTTATACAACAGGCCACAGCGTGGTACGGCGAGCAGGTGTCGAGGTGGAAGCTCCTTTCATGCATTCAGATACCCGCGGCTGTCGTGACCCGTCCTCGCATGTCATCTGGTTTCACTGAGAGGAACGGCGTGTTCTATGCCGGGGACTACCTGGCGTATCCCTCTCAAAACGGAGCCCTGCAGGCGGGAAGGCTCGTTGGTGAGGCGGTGGTCGAGAGGCTGGCCTAGCGTGCGGCGCGCAGAGCTAACGTGGTGGGCGCCGCTTTTTTTCATCATTTGTACGCACTCCGCCCTCTCCGAGTCTCC
>JALRCK010000088.1:7618-7867 GCA_023262305.1 Deltaproteobacteria bacterium | reverse complement strand
AATCCTATGGAGATCACCAGGGGGCGGTTCTCGGTGCGATACTTGATGGCGTTGCCGAGTAGGTTGCTGAAGATCTGATAGAGTTGAGTCTTGTTACCGAGCACCACGGGGAGCTCTTCTACTGTAGTAACGTGCGCCGATGTTCGCTCGATCTGGAGCCGGTGCTCGTCCATAACCTCACAGAGCACATCTTGTAGTGATACAGGCTCAAGGGAGCGCTCTGAAGCGGATATCTTGGCGAGTTCAAGA
>JALRCK010000088.1:281-7608 GCA_023262305.1 Deltaproteobacteria bacterium | reverse complement strand
GTCGCTTTACGGATGTAGGCGAGCGGCTCTGCAAGGTGCGGCTCATTCTTGATCGACTCTTCCTCCTCAAGAATGCCGAGCATGCCCGAGATAGTGAGGATTGGAGCCTTGAGATCGTGAGAGATCATATAAGTGAACTCACTCAGGTCCTTATTGCGCTCTTCGACCTGTATCTGGTTCATCACATGCGCGGTTACGTCGATTGTGATCGACAGAGCGACGTACTCACTGGAGGTGTTGTCAAGAATTGGGACGGTGCGAGTCTCAAGCCAGAGCGCCATGCCAGACTTGTGATAGAACCGGTAGCGACATTGAAATGGCTCCCCAGTCGCTACGATGCGGAGGGATCTCTCAAATATCTCGCGGTCCTCCTCTTGAATGTTAGACCTGAGGAAGCTCTCTTTGTTTCGGTAGATCTCTGAGAGCGGAAAGCCGGTAATGACCTCTGTAAAAGGACTACACCACAAAATTGTACCATCGGCTTCGTGGAGCATCACCGCCGCTGCTACGTTTTCTGTGAGGATCTTATACCGAGTACGGTGATCGGTGTCTGACTGTCGGAGTTGGGCAACGAGTGCCTCAATCTCATTCGTTTTGGCGCCAAAGAAGGGGAGGCGCTTAATCCACCCTCCAAACATGAGGCGGGGAGTCTCCTCATCTTGTGATGTAACGATGCGCGATATCTGTCGTAGCACCGCGATGTGGTAGGCGGCTAGCGCGCACAATGTGATTGTGAGGATAGCCGCGAGGTAGATCACCCGTTACTCCATGATTCGTAGAGATTTCGTTCGTTCTCAAAAGTTGAGGAAGCTGTGCTCAGAAGCTCTTTCTGAAGGGGCGCTTCAATTCCCAAGAATTGGAACGCCTCTGGCAGCATGGGCTCGTAGATCCTACGGGCTTGACCTGCATCTCGCCCGGCACCAAGACTCAGGGTGTGCGCCATGATGTTCGCCGTTTTCACGAGAGCAAGGACTGAGTGTGGTGGGATCTCCTTCCATGGCTTGTGGTGGCGACTGATAATGCCCGTAAGTTCAGGCGAGAAGTGCCATCGCTCTGCGATCAGATGTCCGACCTGTGTGTGATCGAATGGATACTCAAGCACCTCTCCCTCAATAGATTCAAGACCCTCGGAGAGACCCTTTGTAATGACTTTCTCGTATGTATTCGTGTGTTGTTGCAGTATGAAGAGCTTTCCGACGTCATGCATGAGTCCCCCGAGGAAAGCCATATCTGCGTCCTCTGGTTGAATCGTTTGGGCGAGCGTGCGAGCGGTGATAGCGACTGCGATATCGTGAGCCCAGAAGAGCCCCCGAAGTTGATGTCGAGAGGGAAAGAAGTTTGAAAGCGCCGTTGAGTTCATGAGGCACTTAAGCTCGGTCACCCCTATGACCGTCACGGCCTCTGGGATCGTCCTACTCGCTGTACCCCTACTGTAGTACACCGAGTTCGCGATCTTTAAGACCTTAGCCGAAAGACCCTCGTCTCGCTCAACCACGGCGATGTAGTCCTCGGGCTCCGCGTTGGGATTTGTGGCGAGCTGAAAAGCTTGTTGGGCGACCTTGGGCATGATCGGCAGGGATTTGACTCCGAGGTAGCTCATGATCGACTGACGAACGCCATCAGCCAGAGGTGGATGCGTGTCGGAGCTCTTAGATTTTGACCCAAATAATTTAGATAGCATAACCCTCTAATAAGATGATGGTTTCCGGTCTGGCGGTGCCTGGTTGTAGGTTTCGGCGGGTTTCCCTTCCACGGACCTTGTTGGTACTTTGGGGTATCGGCATTCCTGAACGGTTCATGAGCGCAATCGGCAGGGGCTGAAAACACGCTGGGAAGGGGGCTAAGTATCCCGCTTTTTTGGGGAATTTGCTTTACGGCTCTTAGACCAGTACAATAGGCTCGTTAAACGCAAGGGTCCTATCAACTATGCATAGCCTCGCCAACCAGCACTCCTATCCGGACGCCCCAGCCACCAATCAACTTGTGTTAGTGGTCGACGATGAGGCCAGCATTCGCCGTTCCCTTGAGGGGGTCTTAAAAGATGAGGGGTTTTCGGTAGTGCTTGCCGAAGATGGAGAGTCGGCGATTCGACTCCTCATGAACACCCGTCCGGCGCTCGTTCTCTTAGACATCTGGATGCCGGGAATGGATGGTCTTGAGACGTTAAGAAAGATTAAAGAAGTTCACGCCGATCTCCCAGTGGTGATGATCAGTGGTCACGCCACTATCTCAACAGCGGTTGCCGCGACACGCGCGGGCGCCGTCGATTTCCTTGAGAAGCCACTTGATCTCTCCGGCACAATCCAGCTCGTGCGACGAGTGTTGAGCAATCAGTCCGAGGGAGGTTCCGCGAACAACGAGCCGCGGTGGGAGACAATCGAGCCTGCATCGGTTGGTCCACTGCGTGAGTCTGTAACGATCAATCCCGTTGTATTTACAAAGCAAACGTTGCGTGGTCGCGCGATACCTCAGAAAACTCTGGCGCATGCTGCGATCTTGTACGGGCAGGGGCTTCACTCTGGACGCAAGAGTGGGCTGATCCTTGAGCCGCTTCCTCCGAACTCGGGCATCCATTTTGTAGGCGTATCGGAAACCACTGTGGTCCCGGCTCACGTTGATTTCGTTGAGTCCACCGGATTTGCAACAACTGTTCGCCTCGGGCAAACCCAAGCCGGCACCATTGAGCATCTGATGTCCGCTTTGTGTGCGTATGGAATTTCGAACGTTTTGATCAAGTGCAACGGTGAGGTTCCGGTCATGGACGGATCCGCGCGAGAGTTCTGCCGTCTCTTTGAGGAGGTGGGCTTAAGCGAGCAGGATGGTGAGTGGTACGAGATCGATATCAAGAAGGTTATCGAAGTAGGCGACGGAAAAGAATTTATCCGAATCGAGCCTGCCGATGAGTTTAGCGTCGATTACACGCTCCGTTACCCAGAGCCAGTCGGTGAGCAGCAATTCTCGTTCACCTTAAACGACCCGGCTACGTACCGAGACCAGATTGCACCAGCACGGACATTTAGCTTCGTTAAGGACGTTGGGCATCTGCAGCGGCAGGGGCTCGCTCTCGGTGGACGTTTCGACAATTTCCTTCTGATAGGCACTGAGGGCGCTATCAATGATGAATGGCGCTTTCCAAACGAGCCGGTTCGCCACAAAGTGCTTGACGCGATTGGGGATCTCTTCCTCCTCGGGCGTCGGCTGCGTGGAAAGGTAACTGCCCGTATGACAGGTCATTCAGACAACATCGCCATCTTGAAGAAGGTGCGTGATGAGCTGATGCGCGCCGCGAGCTAGTCGCGTAGTATCTCCACGTCATAACCTGACATGTGTGTGTGGAGGCACGTCATGAGAGCGCTATTCCTTATTGCAAGTATGGTAATGTCGGTGGCTACCGCCGTCGCGCAGCCTCAAGAGACCGACATCACCGCAAAACAGCTTGACCTTGGGGTGTCTCTGCTTAAAGCCGGGGAGGGGGGGAATCGAACTATCTCTCCATACAGCATTCACTCTGCGCTCATGTTGCTCCGTCTTGGAGCAAAAGGGGAAACAGCTGCAGAGTTCGATCGCAAGCTCCTTCCCGCATCGTTTTCACCCGTGTCTCAAGCGGCTTACCAGTCTATGAACTCCGCCATCTTTGCTTCAAAAGAGGGGGGGGCAGCGGTGTTGGGTAACTCCCTCTGGTTGCGCACAGATTACGCGTTTACGCCAAAGTACCTTGCTGCGAGCAAGAAGGTTTTCTCAGCGGAACCTTACCATATCGATTATGGCAAGGCAGAAGATGCGCGTGCCACCATCAATTCCTGGGTTTCATCAAAGACCAAGGATCTCATCCCGCAGCTTTTGCCCCAGGGGGTCATTACCGCGGAGACGACCTGTACCCTCGTTAATACGCTCTATTTTAAGTCGGCATGGCTGGAGCCATTCAAGAAAGAGCTGACTAAAGATGAGAGCTTCTGGACGGATCCTTCCAGTGAGATACAGGTGCCGATGATGCATCGCACCGATGAGATGGGGTATTTTGAGAATTCAGAGTGGCGCGGCGTTCACCTTCCTTACGAGTCGTTCGACTATACGTTCGTAGTAATCGCTCCGAACAAGAAGATGTCGGCTACTGAGCTCGCTCGATCACTCTCACCCTCGGTGTTCTCTCAAGCCATGGAGGAGCAGAAGTTTGAAAGGGTGAGTCTTGCGATGCCTCGTTTTAAAGTGAGGCAGAGCCGTGAGCTCTTCAGTCAGTTAGGCTCCTACGGACTTACCCGGTTAGCATCAGGAGATTTCTCCGGTATATCTCCGAAGGGAATCGGTGGTGTAGGATCGGTCATGCATGAGGCCGTTGTTGCTGTTGATGAGAACGGAACCGAAGCCGCAGCGGCTACAGCGGTGATCATGTTTAAAGGAGCGTTCATCCGAGATGACAGCTTGCCCAAAGAGGTACGGCTCGATCGGCCCTTCGCCTTCGCGCTGATCCACAAGCCGACCAAAGCGCCCCTCTTTCTTGGCGTAGTCGCCGATCCACGCTAAACGGTTGATGCCCGAGGACGAGGACAGTTGCTCGTTTTCCACGGGCTGAATAAGGCTTGCCGAGGTACTGGCGTCGGTAGAATACTCGCCTCATGGAAACAGATAATCTTCCCTGGGCATTCGCGCGAGTGGTGATTTCGCTCTCCTTTGGCGCCTTCATCGTTGGTCGTTATGAGAAGATGCCCATGAAGGCGGTTGCCCAGCGGTTGGTGCGCCTTTGTATCGCGGCCCTGATGGCGCGAGGTACCGTTACTCGTGCGTGGTTTGTATACGCAGGCGTAGTTCTATCGGTTCTAAAAACCACGATCGATGCTTTCGTTCGGGCCAAGCCAGGGAAGGTGCCCCCTATAGACGATTGGTTGATGGCTTTCCCAACCGATCTCGCCGGTATGCAGGAACTACTTCCGACCATCTGGTGGTCTGTGCCATTTATTTGGGTGGGGACGGGTTTGTGTATCATGCGTCTTCGCGACGCGGGACTCCCTCGAATTTTAGTTCCGCTCTTCTTCTTCCCGGCGGTTAATGTTCTCTTCTTCATCGTATGCTCAAGTGTGCCCTCGGCAGCTGAGGAGAAGGGGAATAATTTTGAGGAGAGCAGTCGCTCCTTGTTCGCCCGAATGCTTCCGCAAAGTGACTTCGGGATCGCAGCCTTCACAGTTCTGCAGTGCTCCTTTATCGGAGTTATTGGAGTTCTGGCGGGGGCATATGGGCTGGGGAACTATGGAGCGCCACTCTTTTTAGGGCTCCCGTTTTTTATGGGCTTCCTCTCGGCTATTCTCTACGGGGTGCGCACGCGTCGGACTCTGAAGGAGTGTATCGGGATCGCGTTGCTGGCTTTGTTTTTCACAGCATGCGCGCTGGTATGCTTTCTCATCGAAGGGATTGTTTGCATCCTGGTGCTCCTTCCCGTTGGTGCGGCGCTCGCGGTGATGGGCGCAGTGGTGGGATTCAGTGTGCAGGCCCTCCCTCCAGAGGGAAGCGGGCGAACCCAATCGTCGATCGTGTGCGGGCTCGCTCTTGCGGTCGGATTAGTTCTCCCAGTGCCGAACTCAGCGACTCTCTCGAGTGTTACAAAGGTAACGGTCAATCGAGCGCCGCAGGAGGTGTGGCCACATGTGATTGCGTTCTCCGAGATCTCGCCACCAAAGGAGTGGATCTTTCTTCAGGGGGTGGCCTATCCGATTCGAGCGCGCATTGAGGGGCATGGTGTTGGGGCGATCCGATATTGTGAGTTCTCGACGGGACCGTTCATTGAGCCGATCACGGTGTGGAATGAGCCTCATGAGCTCCGTTTTACGGTTACCGAAACGCCCCCGGCGCTTACTGAGTTTAATCCGCTCGGCACCGTCATTGCGCCTCACCTCGATGGGTATTTCGAGTCGTTGGGTGGGCAGTTTCTTTTAACTGAGATAGCACCGAACGTAACAGAGATCCAAGCGACGACCTGGTACACTCACAAGGTTGCGCCTGTATGGTATTGGGAGCTTATCAGCGATCCTTCACCTCATCCATAGCCGGGTGCTGCAGCATATCAAGACAGAGGCTGAAAAAGCGTAGGGCGCTCCGACAGCGCTCGCATGGTCCAGGGATAGGCGCTCAAAGCACTTCGGCTGGAGGAAAACTAAGGGGATTAGCTATCCCTACCGTGGCGCATTTCGGCGCGACATACGCGCCCGGAGTTCGACTTGGTGTCGGTGCCACTCGCGTACTCGGAGGAGCGGGTGTCCGAAGTAATCTCCAGGCTCAAGGATATCCTCTGTTACGGGAGCGCCGCCTCCGACACGAACGCCTGCGACAATTCGACGGTGGTCGGAAACTCCAACTTGTCCACTCAAGACCACGCCGTCCTCAATTACGGTGCTGCCAGCTATGCCCACTTGCCCGCAAATGATGCAGAATTTGCCAATAGTGGTGTTGTGACCGATCTGCACAAGGTTGTCTATTTTGGTCCCGAATCCGACAGTGGTTGAGCCGAGCGCTCCGCGATCTATGCAGCTATTTGCTCCTACTTCAACTCGGTCAGCGATCTTGACGTTGCCCAGCTGGGGGACCTTTCTTAGCCCGAGAGTCTTGTCGGGCGTGTACCCAAAACCATCAGCTCCGATAACGGTGTTGTCATGAATGATGCAGTGCTTGCCGATTACACACCTCTCACGCACAACTACGCCGCTGTTGAGAACGGTTGACTCCCCGATGTGAGCATCCTCGAATACTCGAACGTTAGGGCCAAGAACGGTATGGGCGTCAATCGTAACTCCCCGCCCCACGACGCAATATGGCCCGATAGCCGCGGTGGGATGAATTGTTGCTGACGGATGAATGGTAGCGGTGGAGTCGACTCCGGCAACGTGTGGCTCCTCATGATAGAATAGTTCAACGGAATCCAGGAAGGCCGTGTAGGGCTCAGGAACGAGCACAAGAGAAGTGGTGCCGAGCTCTACATCGTTTGGGATCTCTTGGTCCAGGACAAATGCTGCACAGTTCCCAAGGCTCTTAAGAGCGCGCGATAGTGCAAGTATTCCCTTCGCACGGATGAACGTAATGTGGTTCGGTTGTGGAGCATCCAGGGTGCAGAGCCCTTGAATAACCAACTCTGGGTCTCCGAGCACCTTGCCGTGAACGTGATCGCTGATAATTCTGAGGGGATAGGAGGACTTAGAGAGGAGCATTCGATTACCATACTCGATATGTCTCTTTAGGGAACCCCTATTTCAGCCTATTTTTTCGGCGTTTCCAAGGTATTCGGTCCTCCTCATGACCCTCCACCACTGGAAACCCCGCTGCCCCCACACCATCCCGAGGAGAG
>JALRCK010000088.1:0-271 GCA_023262305.1 Deltaproteobacteria bacterium | reverse complement strand
CATCGTCCATCCCATGGGTTAGATAAGAGTCGAAATGCCGATGGCGAGGCAGGGGAGCGCGCACATGGAAGGCGTAGCTGGAATGAGCTTATGCGTGCTCTAAACGCTACTCGTAAGGTCGAATGGTTACACTATAACTATGCAATGAGTGGGTCTTGATTGCGTAGTAGAGGACCTTCGCTACACTGAAAAGTACAGTGAGCGATCGTATGTCCCCCCAACACACCTTACTGCCGAAACCAGATAGAGCGGCGAGTTCCAACTCAGAGGT
>JALRCK010000087.1 GCA_023262305.1 Deltaproteobacteria bacterium | reverse complement strand
ACAGCGGCATGAAGGTGATGGTTCCGGTGAGCCAAGCTACAGCGGTTGGGCTCCGGCGCATTATCGACAAGAAAGCGATCGATACCGTCTACGACATCCTCAAGGACCGAAATTTCAAGATTGACACCCAGACCTGGAATCGTCGATTCCGCGAATATTCTCAGAAGATCAAGACCGGCTCGGTATTCGAGATCGCTGTTGTTCTTCGGGACCTCTCCGTGCTCAGCGCCGACAAGGAGCTCTCCTTCGGTGAGAAGAAGATGCTCGATATGGCAGAGGCGCTTTTGGTGTCCGAGATAGCAATCGCCAAGGCGCGCCCGCACGACAAGATCGCGGGAGAGCTAAGGTCGCTCTTCGTATAAGCGATGAGATACTCGGTGATCATTCCTGCCGCCGGAAGTGGCAGCCGGATGGGCGCTGCCATTCCCAAGGTATTTCTGAGGCTTTCAACCGTAGTTGGAGAGCCATCAATTATTCAAAAAACTGTCGAGATATTCGCGCTCGATCCTGAGTGTGAGCGCGTCGTTGTGTGTGTGAACCGTGAATGGCGCGCACGCTTTAACGATGAGCTTCAAGGGGTTCCAAAAGTCGTGCTGGTCGATGGCGGGGAGACCCGTCAGGATTCGGTGCGGTGTGGCGTTGAGGCTTTGATATCCCTGGTCGCAGAGCCTCTCCATGCAAAGAGTTGTGTGCTGGTGCATGATGCTGCGCGATGTTGCCTGCCCACTGACGTGGTTCGGCGTGTAGTGGATGGCGTCTATGAGCATGGTGCGGTTACCGCAGCCGTAACGGTGCCAGATGCCCTCAGCATCGTAACGGATGGAGTGGTTCGCTCTTCTGTTGACCGAGGTAACGTCTGGGCTATTCAGACTCCGCAAGGGTTTTGGCTCGATGAGCTGCGGCTGGCACACCTCGCGGCGAACGCTGACGGATTTGTTGCCCTCGATGATGCCAGTATTGTAGCGCGTGCCCGCGAAGTCCGGGTCGTTGAAGGAGATAGGCGCAACATCAAGGTCACGCACCCCCAAGACCTCGCAGTGGCGGTGCAGATGTGTCGAGAGGGGTAGGTTATGGATCTAAGAATCGGTCAGGGTGTTGATGTGCATCAATTCGCCGAGGGGCGTCGGTGCGTTCTTGGCGGCGTTGAGATTCCTCACACGCGCGGGTTACTCGGGCACTCTGATGCCGATGTGCTCACACATGCGCTTATGGACGCGATCCTTGGGGCGATAGGGGGGCGAGATATAGGCACGCTCTTCCCAGATACAGATGCTGCGTTTAAGGACGCTGACAGCATAGAGCTTCTCAAAAAGGTGTGGCACGTAGCTACAGGAGAGGGGTGGTCTCTGGTCAACGCTGATATTACCCTCCTTGCTGAGACCCCAAAGGTCAAAGCGCATGTGCCGATGATGCGCGAGAAGTTAAGCGCTGCCATGGAGTGCAGTTCCTCTCAGGTCACTATTAAAGCAACCACGATGGAAGGGATGGGGTTTGTGGGACGCAAAGAGGGTGTGATGGCCTCTGCGGTTGTTCTCTTGCGCAGGCCGTAAACCAACTCAAAAAGGGGGCTCCTCATACGGGTCGATGAGTCAGTCAAACGCACCTGCTCGGGAGAGCCTTGGGATCTTTCTTTAGCATGCTTTGGAGGTCATCAAAGTGCACCGGCTTGGAGAGGTGATAGTCACACCCAGCCGCTATTGCTCGTTGTCGGTGCTCCAGGTCTCCCCAACCGGTCATTGCGATGATGAGGGGAGGGGGAGTTGAGTTACGGTTGCGGAGGTGGTTTGCCACGGAATAGCCATCTGTGTCGGGGAGACCGATGTCCAAGAGTACGATGTCAGGGTGGTATTGGTTGTACAGCTCAATCGCCCGTTTACCGGTGGAGGCGACGACGACTTCGTATCCTTCCAGGGAGAGTAGCATCTGTAGGGTCTGAGCCCCGCTTACGTTGTCGTCAACGATAAGCACAATCGAGGACTCCTCCTGTCGGGGACAAACGGTGGCCGTATTCGTCATAGTGCTCCTTGAAGTGAGCTGCATAAGCTCACATATGCTGGGGAACTGAACTACAAACTACCTGGCGGGATCATCATCTCGCCCAATCAGTGGACGCAAAACAACGGGTCCTGAGAGAGGCTTGGAATGAGACGCCTGACCCATACTTGCTGATATTGCATCGCACGCCAAGAGGGGCAAACGGATTAGTAAACGGTGCATGAGCAGGATCACCCGCGGCTCGTTAATTACAAGCCCCGGCTCGGTATTTTTGAGGCTGCGAGGGGCATCCATCGATGCAGTTGGGGACTGAATCTTCGTCCGTGTCGGTGTCTGGGATGCCGCAGCCACACGTTCCCGGCTTCGTTTTAGTTGGATCCCCGGGGCAGAGATCTGCAGCGATCGTATACGGGCGAGCATTACTCCAGCTCATGTAGCGGATAGAGCTGGACGCTTTAGCAACCGGAATTACGGTCTTATCGCTGAGGCGCACGACCTTGAGGTCGTACCTCTCAGCCCCTGATGGGTCGTGCGCAAATGCGATATACTGCCCATCTGGTGACCAAACTGCGTCGTACTCCTTGTGAGAGAGCGATGTCAGTTGCTCACTTTTATTGGTCCCCATGGTGTAGAGGTAGAGGTCAACCCTAGGTCCACGCTCTAATGTAAACACGAATTGGGATCCATCGGGTGACCAATTGGCGCGGCAATTTGAGGTTTTGCCGCCCCGCAGCGGGCATGTCTCTTTGCGGGTGACCTGATCGATAACGCAGATGTTCCATGCAGGAGCGTACCTATCGGTTGTATAGAGGAGATGGCGCTCGTCGGGGCTTTCCCGCGGAGTTGTGTTCCCCCCGCCTACCTTGGTGATCTGGGATCGAGTGAAGGGAGCGGTCGTCCGAGAGGCGTATATCTCACTTTTGTATTTTCGGTTTTGGGAGAAGTACAACACCTCATCTCCACTGGGGCTCCAGGATGGCGTTCCATCTATGACCGAGTTGAAGGTGACGCGTTGTACACCTCCACCAGCCCACCCTGAGGTGAATATCTCTGGGCCACGACGGGTCACGCCAACAAATGCGATCGATTCTCCATCAGGAGAGAAAAACGGGTATCCAGCCCCTGGAACTGGTGAAGGGAATTCAAGAACCTTGCGGTTTTCCAGGTCTATATACCGAATGATTCGACCGTTGCTCCTATCAATGGTGATAGCGAGCATCCCCGGAAGGGACGGAGCGCCGATGAGCGAGACGTCGTTGGCTTGGCGTATGAGAGGTTGCGCACGGCATGGTGCCACGTTCATGGTGTTGGCGAGTACGCCGAACAGAAGAGTTATGAGGTATGACGGCTGAAGATATCGACGCATGGGGTGTTTCTGTCGAGAGGATATAAAACTCTCCGAAAGATAGCCAGAAGCGATCCCTTACGTAGGGATAGGAATGTTGAGGTATCACACCCCTGCGACCTACGATCTTAAATCGGCTCTAAGTCTCCTCAGGGAGTCTGTTTTTCCTGAACAGAGGGTGGTTTCTACTCGCCTCCCTTGGATGCGATGTGGTATCCCAGGCTCATGAATCGTCTTGCTTGCACCGGTTGTATCGTTATCCCAATGCTCCTGTTCGTTTCGCTCTCCTCCTCGGGGTGTAGCGCAAAGAAGCGAGTAGCAACCGCCGTCACGCGTGAGGTTGTTGCCCAATCGAGTGACACTTCCGAGGATGAAGAGAGTAGTCCACGAATGGTGTCTGAGACGACAGAATTTTCGACTGACCAGATGGGATCGTTTTGTTCAGGGGTGTTGGGATGCACCGTGCAAGGGATTGGATGGGTGTTGGCGCTTCCTTTGCGGGCTATCGTCGGGGTTGTCGATGAGATCTTTTAGCTCAAGAACTTTCCGAGCACCGTCACCATATCCCTGACGGATGACAATACCGAGATAATGGAGAATTGCCCATCGGCCATGACCGAAACGGCTGCACGCTGGGACCCGGTCAGTGATTCTTGAGTAATGGGACGCGCTGGGAGCTTAAGAGACTCTGGACACGGCTTGATTCTTGGGTCGCTCTGATAGGCAATAAACCTCTGCGGGTCACCCCGCCGCATCGCTCTCACCGCATCGCGGTAGTCGCGGTAAAACTGATCCCTCGATTCGAGTGAATTGGTGGTGTTGTGAGGCTCTTCTACCCTTGACGGTTCGGTCGTTTCTCGTCGTGACGAGCGGCCTCGTACAGTTGTGCTTGACATTACAATTCCTCCCCCAAGGAATAGCGTTCCTGATCGTTATGGCAACCTACCTGTTGACGTGACTTAGAAGTCCAGGTCAACTAGCCGGGAATGGTCCACATGACGGCGGGCTCAGCTGCGACCCTTGCTAGTCGAATCAGGAGTATAGCTCTATGAAATACCGAAGACTGGGAACTGCGGGATTGCAGGTCAGTGAGCTCTCTTTTGGCTCTTGGGTAACGTTTCAGTCTCAGCTTGATGATGACCGAGCGGTTGAGATGATGAAGCTCGCCTACGACGCTGGGGTAAACTTCTTTGATAATGCTGAGGTTTATGCAGGCGGTGAAGCTGAGGCGATTATGGGTCGGGCCTTTCAAAAGCTTGGATGGCGTCGTTCTTCCTTCGTAGTCTCCACAAAGTTTTTTTGGGGGCTTCACCACGGACCAAACGAGAAAGATACGCTCAACAGAAAGTACCTGATGCAAGCCATCGATGGATCACTCAAGCGCCTCCAGCTTGAGTTTGTAGATCTCGTGTTTTGTCATAGACCCGACCCAAACACCTCGATGGAAGAGATCGTCAGAGCTATGAGTGATATGGTCTCACAAGGGAAAGCGATCTACTGGGGAACCTCCGAGTGGAGCGCGGAGCAGATACAAGAGGCCTGGCAGATAGCTGACCGCAGAAATCTGCACCGCCCTCAGATGGAGCAGCCACAGTACAACCTCCTCGTTCATGAGAGAGTCGAGAGGGAGTATGAAAAGCTCTACGGCGATATCGGTCTGGGGCTTACAACGTGGGGTCCCTTACGCTCCGGGCTGCTGTCGGGAAAGTATTCGAAGGGAACTCCTACGGGGAGTCGAGCAAAGCTCTCTGGTTATGAGTGGCTGGAGGAGCGATGGGTCGCGCGAGAGCGAGAGATCGTGCTGCAGCTTGAGAGCGTGGCGAGCGATCTCGGTTGCACGCTCTCGCAGCTCTCCATTGCGTGGATTTTGCGAAATAGGAATGTGAGCACGGTGATTCTTGGCGCAAGCAAGCCGACCCAACTTTCTGAGAATCTCCAGGCCGCTTCATTTGTTTCGAAGCTGACACCTGACGTTCTCAAGAGGATCTCGAGTATACTTGGTGAGTATTCTGCCAGGAAATAGTCGGGCTTCGGGGTTTAAGCTGGTTGGGCGCAGTCGGGAGCCGCGAATGAATTCGCTGTGCCGCTGGGATGGTCTCAATCATGGTCACCCGTATCAAGGTCCCATACGCTTTTTCTAAATGCTTCATGGAGGCGCGTATGGCAACTGTAACCCCAGCAACCCCAGCAGGAACGACCGTTGAGCGGTCAAACCTTTCGAACGTCGTGGGAGTGATAGCGCTCCTGGCCGTTATTGCATTGATCTACTTCATAGCGCGAGGAAGGGAGAGTGTTCCTCCGACGCAAACTGGTGTCACCGCACCGATACAGAAGGAGCAACCGGCCCAGCAGATTCCTCAACAATGAAGGGATGGCTCTCTTGAGTGGGATGCATAGTAGGCGCGGACATTCGCGGGTTATGCATCCTGCCCCTGCGGGCAGGGCAGGCGAGGTTTTGCCTAGAGAGCTAGGCTTTCCCCAGCCTGCTCGTCAGGGCGAGATGTGGGTACTCCTGTGGGCTGCGACCATCTGGTCGCGGGCTGTTGTATTTGGGCTGAGGGTCTTTGTTCTCGGACGGGGGCAATCATTGGCTCTCTGAAGGAGCTTCTACGCGAGCATATCCTGTTCTCATGTGCACGTCTGGATGCACCTGCTGTGCCCAGGGGAAAAACCGCCGGGCCGTGTCGTTTTCTGAAGGTAGGGAGGCTCTTGCCAATTCGAATCAAAACGCAACCGATTCCCCGGGCGATACCTCTCTGCACTCGACTTTGAGCTTTGAACAGGCGCGAGCAAACTCGTCGTAGGTTCCGGTCAAAAGATCGAAGGTCTTGTAGTGGATCGGAAGAGCGAGCTTGCACATGCTCCATGCCGCGGCTTGGGCCGCCTCTTCGGGTCCCATAGTAAAGCGGTCACCGATAGGAAGGAGAGCTACAGAGGGTCGGAAGGTTTCTCCGATCAGCTTCATATCGGCAAAGAGCGAGGTGTCACCAGCGTGGTACACCGACGTGCCGCTCGAAGAGAGCACTACGCCGCACGCCTCTCCAGCATACACGGTGCCATTCTTTGTATCATACGAGCTTGAGTGATAGGCGTTGGTGAGTGTAATCGTGACGGCGTCGACTGTGACTGAACCGCCCTTATTCATGGGGATTACTTGGGAGCTTGGGACACCTTCAGCGATCATGATCATCGCGAGCTCATAGGTTGCGGCAAGGAGTGCTCCCGATTCTTTTTGAACGCGAACTGCGTCGCTCGCGTGGTCTGAGTGTCCGTGAGAGAGAACGATGATATCGGTGCCTTGTGCATGTTGGAGTTGCGGCGGACAGAGGGGGTTTCCTCGAAGCCACGGATCGATCGCGATCCTTTTTCCGGCGAGCTCAACAAAAACCGCTGAATGTCCTGCATAGGTTATCGAACGTTTGGTCATGAGTTTCTCCTGAGTCAAAAGATGCTGAAATTTCTTGAAGCTGCTTCCGTGCGAGCTAATTCGGAGTAGAGTACAGTTCGCCCCTCAAGTCGAATGCTACCCTGAGCTACATGTTTTGTTGTCCACGAGTAGAGCGCATGCTCTTGTACGATAACGCGCGCGGCAAGTGTATCAGGAGTATCATCTGCGAGAATCGCTACCTTTGCTTGAGCGATCAGAGGTCCTGTGTCCATCCCGGTGTCGACGAAATGAACGGTGCACCCGTGTTCAGAAGCGCCCGCCTCAAGGGCTCTGGCATGAGTGTTGAGTCCGGAGAAGTTCGGGAGGAGGGATGGGTGGATGTTGATCAAGCGCCCATAGAAAGTTTCAACAAAGGCAGGGTGCAGGAGCACCATGAACCCCGCTAAGGCTACCAGGGTAGGCTCGGTCTCTTGAACGGCGCTCAGAATGGCGTTTTTGAACGACCCAATGGAGTTGTGGCTCTCGCGCAGGACGACGGTGGTGGGGATGTGGGCCTCATGGGCTATCACCAGACCCCCGGCATCGGCTTTGTCTGAGATAACGTGGTGAATATGGTAGCCACTTTGTTGTTGTATCAAGGCCTTAAGGTTTGAACCCCGACCGGATACTAGAACCGTAACTTTGCCATCTTCTCTCATGCTATCTGCATCTTAGTGTAGAAGGTGTTGTGCTGACCATATCGTTTTACTCAGCGCGGCGATGAATGTCGTGGGGAAAGGGCGTTTTTAAAGAGGGGTTATGAGAGTTCGGTTCGGTATCATCTGTGTATGGCTGCTCACCTTGTTGTGCTGCACCCTTACTTTGGCGTTTGGAGACCAAGCGGAGGCGGGTGATGATTCGGTAGCGGTCGCCCCTGGACAAGACCAGCCTACTAACCGACAGGACGACGATCGCCTTCCACCGGTTTTGCCGGGTGAGGAGGTTGTTACTCAAACGGGACAAAAGATGCGTGTATGGTCGAGCGCGGGGCCAGTTCCTGTGAACCAGCAACCAACTCCACAGCCGTGGGGTGGGGACGGCTACGGCGGTCCAGCTGTTATCGTTGATGGTCGCGGATTTGAGGGGCGTCGGTAAGCACCCGTCAGCTGCGCACGTTCGTGGTGAGCCACGAGCCGTACTTTTCAGAAACATCAGACGCCTT
>JALRCK010000086.1 GCA_023262305.1 Deltaproteobacteria bacterium | reverse complement strand
TTCTTCCGAATTTCACATGGGAGGTCACGGGCAAACCACTCACCGTACGAGTAGCCACCAAAGAGCCGTTCCAAGGAGGAAACTCGATGAAGGGTTACTACGGGCAAGCGGACGACGCCACAAACCTTAACATCCGAGTCGAAGCGAACAACACCTCTTCGAAAAACCCGATCCCCCACAGCGCCGTGCTGACACTACGATTCAACGGCAACACACCAGCATCGGGATGGGGCTTCGCAGTTGTTGACATCGACGTAGACCAGGTCCGTTTCACCGCCAAAGACGAAGCGGGAAACGCGGTGTCCACCGCAGCCGTGGCGAAGTGGTTTGTGCAAGACTTTGACGCAAATCCGAGTGTTGATGGCGTGAACATTCCATCCTGGGATCCCAACTCCGCGGGCGTTATTGGCTCCGAAAGCTCATCAAAAACGTGGAGAACCACCGTTGAAGGAGGGCTGGATGATTCAGAGGCAGCCTCTGCTTGGTTTCAACCTACCACCTCGTTGAGCGAGCTCTCGTTTGAGTATCAATCACTCCAGGATCAAGCCTCTCCCTCATACCACGTCCTGATCGCTGCCTGCGAATCACCTTTCACGGCCCCCACACCCACACCGATGCCCACTGGCGATAGCGACGGAGATACCATCCCAGACAACATTGAGGGAACGAACGACCCTGACAATGACAATCGCCCTAACTATCTCGACAAAGATAGTGACGGCGACTCGATCCCTGACTCTCAAGAGGGTCAAGGCGATAGTGACAACGATGGAAAACCCGACTATCGGGATGGAGACTCAGACGGAGACAATGTGCCGGACCGCATTGAGATCGACCCGGATGCACCCGACTCCATCCCCGGCGACAAGGATGACAACCAAGACGGCGTGGATGACAAAGACTCCACACGCAGCGTAACCCCCTCCGATCAAGATAGCGATGGCACACCCGACATCCGAGATACGGATTCAGACAACGACGGCGCCCCAGATGGCACTGAGGCGTATGACCTCGATGGTGATAACAATCCGGACATCCTCCCGTCGGGAGACGACACCAACGAAAACGGAGTGGACGATGCATTCGACGATATCGTCTCTACCTCCCAAATCAACTCTGATTATACCGGTGGAACCTCCGCACCACCGTGCAGCTCTTCTGATCTCTCCTCAGCGAAGAGAGCTGTGCGAAGGGCTTTAGCGGCCCTGTCCGACCGGGTACCGAGCTTCGCGCGTCGAGCGTCAGCATGTGGTGGTTCTCGCTCTCAGAGCCTGATCAACAAGGCATCAACAACCCGCAAATCGTTTGAACGAGCCCTCTCAGCGGCATACCCGAGCAACGAGGTCCTCATATGCCCGACATCCGTCTGCCCCTCGTCATCAAAGACCACGGAGAAGGCTCGGTTGTTCTCATTAAGCGCGCAACTCTTCAGCATGGCTAAGCAGTCAAAACTCAACGCGATTAAGGCGTGCAAGCCCCAAGAGCGCGGGGGCAACGACCCTCGACCTCAGACGGAAGACTATCTCTCAGATTTACGCAAAGCTATCACCGCAATGCCCAGCTCAGTGAGTGATTGTAGCTAGGAACAGGCCTCCCCGAACACGGCGGTGCTTTTTGGTTAACGAACCGGAAGGACCATCACAACCGGACGTTGGGCTCTCATCAACGGTAAACTAGGATTATTGAGTTGCTCCCTGACTGATACAAGGAATCTACTTCAGGATTCCGCATCCACCCCGGCGCATCCACTCGGGCTGCATCGCCGCGATTTTCTCTCGCACCGCGTCACAGAAAACGCTCGGATCAACGGGGTCGCAGAAGATCCTTGGATTGAAAGACTCAAGAACTCTATGGTCCTTGAGATATCCAGATTGGCGCAAAAATCCGTCTATCACGCGTTTGGTCAGAGAGAGATCAATGGTGTTACCATCTTTATCTATCGCCCGAGCCGCAACGATGACCTTTATGAGAGAGTCGTGACAATCGTGGTGGGCGATCTCTCGCACCGGAGCCTGACCTTTGCGAGATACATCGTACTCAAAGGTTTTGCCGAAATCATTGGATGTGAGCACATGAACATGTGTATCGAGACCAGCCCAGTGCAGCGCTCGACGCATTCCGGCCTCAAATAAGGTCATATCCCTGCGCGGAACTCCACAAAGGCTCTGGCTGAGACCGGGTGGAAGGGTCTCCTCAAGCGCGTTGAAACCTGACATCTCGGTCATATCAGCGAGCGTCATCGTTACCAAAGGCGCGTAGACATCTTCTACACACAAACCGGTTCCGGTCTTCGCAGCTTGTATGAGAGCAAGCGCCTCTTCGGAGAATATCGCCTCATAGTCCCCATGCATGGCTCGATCCCGGATGCTCTCGTAGAAACCGGGGGATTCCATATAACGACAATCGTACCGTGAGCGAGCCTTATCCCATACCCCCTCATGGAAGATAGCGCGCTCCGCAAGGCACCCAACTGCCAGGGTGGCTAATTTTTCGCGATACACATAGCGAAGCCGGGCAACGTCGTTGTACGGGTCGTGCCCGGTATGTTCATCAATGTGAAGTTGGATGCCAGAGCCTCGAGCCGCCAATGTCTTCTCATGCCGCTCAACATCAGCTACGGCATCAGCGATGATAGTGGGCTTAAACCCTGATCGAAGATAATCAAGCTTCAAGTACGAGCATCGGTCTATCTCATCCTTGAGGCGATGCAATGAGGCGATCCGCTTCTCTGAGAGCTTTGGCTGCAACACGCCATAGTCTTGTTGCTTAAGGCTAAGGGGTCGTTTGTCCTCGCGAGTCAAAATAGCGAGCACATCATCATAATACTTCCCGAGCGCCTGACGGATCTTGGGATCCCTATAAATCATGCAAGCGCCGTGATACTCGTGATAGTCATCGGCGGGCCACCACAAGTTGAAATCTCTGGGCGCACCTGGCATCGAAGCGTACACCCGGTCCAGCGCATGGGAACCAAGGCGGTGTGGATCGTGCAGGAGCATGACGAGCTCCAAAACCTTCATCTCGTATGGGTTAAGCCCAAGATTGCCCCCCTTTCCGAGAACTCCCACCGTGTGAGCTGCATGAATGCAATGGTCCCATCGGGTCAGATCCACATGACTCATAGATCGGGAATGGGCTACGGTTGAGTGGGGCACATTTTTCAATTGATCAAACGCGGTCGTTCGGACAATCGCCTTCCCCTCGGGCGACAAGGTTTCCTCATGCTGCGAAATCCACCTCACGTAGGCTTCCCGACTCGAGCTGAGCTGCTCGACCGTGCTACGCGTTAACGATAGCTGTTGAAGATTTTCTTCGGGTTGAGGATTTGGATTTTGGACCGCTTTGGTCCGCGATGGGGAATCATCGAGAGAAGTTTCACCTGCGGTAACTTCTTTGGTCAGGCCTGACATCTTTCCTTGATATCCGGTCGTATTCTACAGGTGCTGTTGGCCTCGGGAGCCGCTCTCACCCTGCGTCGCAGTAATCACACTATCCGGCTGCGGTAAAAACGAACCCTGCCCTGTTGTGAACCAGGGGTTGCTACCTTCGAGCCTTGATTGTGATGAGGAATTGATACAGCTTGGCGCGAAGTAAGTCAAATTTAAGTCAGTTAAAATAATGCCAAGTTCTCACTATTTTACCCGATCAGAAACGAACTAATCCGAACTCCCTTAGGTGCTGCGTTGAAAAGTAATGCACTTCCCGGAGCAATCGCTTCATAACCCCCTCAACCGCATGGACCAGCAACAGACGCCTCGACATCAAGCCCACCCACCGGACATCTCAAAGGTCCCTGAGCCTGCTGTGCTTGCGGGTATTCCAGTCTCTGAATACCTGCGCAACCTAGCCAATCAGGCTGTCATCCATTCCCAACGAGCAGATATCGTTGGGGAGATCAGAAAGAGCCCTGGAGATAACTCGCTACGACTCGAGTACGCCGAGCACCTTGAAGCTCATCCTCTCACCGTTCGCGATAAGGCACGAGCCGAACTCATTCGGCTTCAGATCGCCAGGGGCGAGGGCGCGCCCACCGAGCGAGAGCGCGAGATCCTTTTACAACATGAGCGGGAATGGATGCGCGAACTAGGTCATGTGAGGGGCGTTACTTGGGAGAGAGGCTTCATAACGGGAGTCACGATGTCACCTCGCCACTTCGCTCAAGCACAAGAAACCTTGATTCGGGAGCCGATTAAACAACTGCACATCAATACAGTTGGCGGCTCAGAGGAGGGAGGCGCAGACCTGCGAGCTGCCATCCGAGCACCTTATTTCGCGTCAATTGAAAAGCTCTCCTTCTGGATCGCAGCCCCATCAGCACTAGCAGCCATTGAGGATCTTCTTGGTTCACCCGGAGCGAAGTTACGAGAGATACACTGCCAAACGTTTTGCGGATCCCATCAGGAGCTTCTCGAAACGAGCCAAAAGCTCCACTATCCAACCCAATACCCATCATCGAACAACGCTTTGGCGCTCGGTGACATCGCAGTGACCTTCGGGTCTATGGTATAATTTGCTACGTCCCTGTTTGCTCTGCTAGCCTACGGCTCCCCCCACAAAAATTCGGTGTGAGTAGATGCATGACTAGGTAATCAGAACGCCTCACAAGAGGTTACTATTCTTCTTGTGAGGCAGAGCGGTTCTGCTTATGCGGGTTTTACGGCTGTTGAGGGTAATTCATGTATACCTCGATTTTGTGGGCGAGCCTTGCGGGTATGGCTATCGTCCTCCTCCTCGTCTATCAGGAGGGTTCGACCAGAACTGAGACCATAACGCTTCATGTAAAAGACAACCTCGGCCGTAGGCTTGACTCCTCTGGAGATGCCTACTTGGCGTGGTTTTCGATCATGTCGCCTCCAGTGGTGCTGACAACACCACGGCAGGATGAACGAGCTGACAATCTCCTCATCTTTGAGGAGTATCCCCTCTTTCCGGTGAGGTTTTCTGGACCTTGGGTCACTTCAGGTCAGTCCGTTTCAGCGCTCATAGTGCGAGACGAAGACGGTAACCCTTTAAGCATCAAGGTGGTTCTCTAACTTTTTTGAGAGACAGAACTTCGCTCTGCCTCTCCCATACTCTCAGTGCTCACTTCCACATATCTTCAGTTCAGATTCGAACTAAATCAGACACATTCCTGGTTCACCTCGGATCATCATGAGTCATGCGCACTGCGTGGTGCCTGATCGTTATCAATTTCTAATTCTAAATCTGATTTTAGGGTTTAATTCAGAGAGCTTTAGAGTTAGAAGAAGTTGCGCAGCATATATGGAGTTTTAACCTCCTATAGTTTCCTTTCGGGGGGTGTACATGAGCAATCACGGTGGTGGACGAGCCAACTTTGACAAGAAAGTTCGATATCGTCCCCCGAATCAACCCCCTAAGATCTCACTGCCACCTCGCCCACCTAAACACTCCATCCCCAACAACTATCCCTTCAGCCTTGGGCAAGATCTCGCTTCTATTAAGAAACGTTTCGGCGTTCCCGCAGCAAAAACTCAAGCACCTCCTCTCAAGGGCGACGCGCCAGCCCAGGCTCTTCCTGTGTACAAGAGGAAAGATGAGATCCAAGCGTTAGTCAGTAAAAACGCCAAGGTTGCAATCATCGCAAAGACCGGCTCAGGCAAGACGACGCTTGTTCCGCAGTTTATCCAAGAGACTGGAGCACATGTGATCGTGGTTAGTCCTCGAAGGCTCTCTGCCAGCGAGGTGGCTCGATTCGGGGCACAAATCCGCAACGAGGAACTGGGAGATTCGATAGGCTTCAAGCATGCTCTTGAAAAAGCGGTATCCCCCAAAACTAACATCACCTACGCGACCGAGGGATTTGAGCTTGCTCGACAACTTCACAATCCGATGTCTCACGAAGAGGTGCTGATACTTGACGAATGTCATGAGCGAACAGCGAACGGCGCGCTACTACTTGCATTCTACTTAATGCGCGAAGCAGAGGGGCACCCGATTCCGCGACTCGTGATGATGTCGGCGACACCCGATGTAAACAAACTAACCAAACATGTGGGCAACATCCCCATCATCACCGTTGAGGGGCGTCAGTTCGAGGTCAAAGAACTTCCACGAGGCGCTTCCCCCGAAGACGACACCGTTCGTTTCCTCAAAGAGGCGATTAATCCATTAAGTTTCCACTACGGCGTCAAAGATATTGAGGAACACATCGAAAGGGTACGCGAGATTGCACCTCCTGGCTCAGCTATTTTCCCTCTCCACAGCAAGCTTCCCTACCAACAACAACAGCAAGCTCTTGAACCACGACAGAAAAAAGCCGTAGCAGCGACAAACACCGCCCAAACAAGCCTCACTATTGAGGGAATGGGAGCTGTAATCGTCATCGGAAAGATTCGAAGATTAGTGCTCGACAATGAGGGCATCCCGTCTCTTATTATTGATGACATTACTCAGGATGAGTTCACGCAGCAGATTGGGCGAGTTGGTCGCACAGGACCCGGAGTCTATGTGAGCCATGCGAAACCATTCAATGAACTTAAGCCACACGCACCTGCAGAGATCCAGAACTCACCACTTGAAACCCTCATTCTTCGCGTCGAGTGCGCTGATATCTCCTTCCGAAAAATCTCGCGATACTTAGTCGATCGTCCCTCCGACAAGCACATCCAGCTCGGGTACTCCATGTTGCAGGATCTTGGGTTGGCAGGACCTGAAGAACACATCAGCAAACTTGGGCGTCGGGTTGGAAGACAACCCATCAGCGCTCGACTTGGGAAACTGATCGTCAAGGCGGAAGACTATCAAAAAGAACATGGCGTGCAGATACTTGATGACGCCATCCGAATCGCCGCAGTTGTAGAGGCAGAGGGAATCCTCTCAGGTGACAGCAGAAACTGGCAGCGCCTGGCTCCGGGGGAGCGCTCCTCTGATCTCATCAAGCAAGGGATCGTGTACCATCGTGCTCTGCACCTTTCACCAGAGCAGCGTGCGATTTGTGGTATCGAAGAGGTCAACTTCTTGAGAGCCAAAGAGATTGAAAAGATGATCCGTCGTAGATGTGGTCTCCCTGAGCAGACTCCACCTCGTGCCTCTACACCGAACGACGAAACGGCAGCTCAACGCACCAACAGAGAGGAATCCGAAAACAACACCCAACTCTGGCTATCAAGAGCCATCATAGAAGCCCACACCGACTCAGTGTTTCGGCTCGTTGGACGGAATGAGGCTGGAGACTACATGTACAAGCCAGTGTACGGCGACCACGTAGCGATTCTGCAGAAAGAATCCGTGGTGGGAGGCGCAAAGATCATCGTGGGGACTCGATTCAACATCGGGTATCTCGATAGCCATGACAATCAGAAGATTCAGCCTCTCCTCCTTAACGCGCACCGCGTAGACGATCTAGAGTGGCTTGAATTAAAGACCCCGAGCCACCTTCAACACGATCTCAAGGATGGGTTATCGATGGCCTTTCGTCCTCCTCAAAAAAAGGGCAAGGGCATGGTATCGCGAGATTTCAGGCGAGGAAAAAGCTTCCGTAACGGCAAGAATAACTTCGGCAAGGGAAGCTGGTAGGCATCACGTGTGAGCTGGTTGCGTCTCTGGCTGGAAACTTCTCAGAGCGTGCTAGTGACTAGAAAGACCCGGCGCGCTACCTCCTCCCGCTCCTCCCTATTCGTGAAGCGGACCAACCCGAAAGATCATGTCCTCAACAACATCGCCTCGTTTGAGATAGGGAGCCAGCTTTCTCAGCAGCGTGGTCTTCATAAATGTGCACTCTTGTGCCCACACAGGATGAAGCACTCGAACGATCAACGTCTTTCTCGATATGTACTCGGGCTTGGAGACCTCAGCGAGCTTAAGTCCCACAATTTTATCCCAGTGAAGAACAAACTCGTAACGCTCAATCTTTTTGTCGATCCCTTTTCCTGCAAGAGCCTTGGACAGGATACCTTTAATGAGCGTAAGATCTGAACGAACGCCTGCTCTGCGGCGGCGAAATGGAGCTTTGAACTCGGATTGAGAAGACGCGGTA
>JALRCK010000085.1 GCA_023262305.1 Deltaproteobacteria bacterium | reverse complement strand
GAGGCGTCGTCAAACCTCGCTCGTTACGATGGCATCCGGTACGGACACCGCGCTCAGGGCAACCTTGATCTGAAGACTCTCTACGCGAAATCGCGCAGCGAAGGCTTTGGTCGTGAGGTTCAGCGCCGTATCTTAGTTGGCACATACGTTCTCTCAACTGGGTACTATGATGCGTTCTACCTCAAGGCGCAGAAGGTGCGAGCTCTCATCGCGAAGGACTTTACCGATGCATTTGCCCGCCATTGTGACGTTATTGTTGCTCCAACGGCCCCAAATGCGCCTTTCAAGATTGGAGAGAAGATTAGCGATCCGCTGCAGATGTACTTAAATGACATCTTCACTATTCCAGTGAATCTGGCGGGGCTACCTGCCATGAGCATTCCATGCGGATTCACCTCTGCAGGACTGCCGATCGGATTGCAGCTGATCGGTAAGCAGTGGGACGAGGAGACGCTCTTTAAGACGGCTTCAGCATATGAGAGCGCCACGGATTGGCATACGAAACGCCCGGCTAACGCCCGCTAACGAGGAATTTACGGAGATTCACCATGGAATTTGAAACCGTCATCGGACTTGAGGTTCACGTTCAGCTCTCAACTAAGTCGAAGATCTTTTGTAACGCTTCGGCCGCCTACGGAGGAGAGCCAAACGAGTACATCGACCCAGTTACCCTTGGCTTGCCAGGCGCGCTCCCTGTCGGCAATAAAAAGGTAGTCGAGTACGCGATCATGATGGGACTTGCGACCCACTGCGAGATCCGGCGCTTCAATCGCTTTGCCCGCAAACACTACTTCTACCCTGACCTTCCTAAAGGCTACCAAATTTCACAATTCGATGAGCCGATCTGCGAACGTGGGCACGTTGACTTCTATATGGACGGAACGAAGCGCACGGTGGGTCTAAAACGAATTCACATGGAGGAGGATGCTGGAAAGAACCTCCATGACTCTCGCACCTCCTCATCGCTTGTAGACCTGAACCGAGCTGGAGTGCCGCTCCTCGAAGTCGTATCCGAACCAGAGATTCACTCCCCGGCTGAAGCGGCCGCGTACCTTAAAGCTGTCAGGCAGCTCGTTCGGTACCTGGGCATCAGCGATGGAAACATGGAAGAGGGAAGCCTTCGCTGCGATGCAAACATCTCCCTGCGCCCTGTTGGAGAGCTTAAGTTCGGGACACGAACCGAGATTAAAAACCTGAACTCCTTTAAATTCGTTGAGCGTGCACTTGAGTACGAAATCGCTCGCCAGAGCGCCATCCTCAAGGCAGGCAATAAGGTGGTTCAGGAAACTCTTCTCTTCGACAGCGAGAACGGATCGACCCGTCCGATGCGCTCGAAGGAGGAATCCGCTGACTATCGTTATTTCCCGGATCCCGATCTCCCTCCTGTTGTAGTTGAAGAGAGCTGGGTACAAGAGGTGAAGGGGCGTCTCCCCCGCCTTCCAGCAGAGTGGGCTACCGAGTTAGTAAATGAGTACGGTCTCTCTCTTTACGACGCGACCGTTCTCACCACTGAGCGTGCCTTTGTTGAATTCTACCACCAGGTAGTCGCTTCGTGCGGAAACGCTAAAGCTGCCTGCAACTGGGTTACGTCAGAGTTCTTTGGCGCGCTCAACAAAGCGGGGCTTGAGCTTGAAAACTCTCCCGTCAAAGCGACAGATCTCGGCGAGCTGATCAAACTAGTTGAGAACGACACGATCTCGGGCAAGATGGCTAAGTCCGTCTTTGAGGAGATGTTCGCAACCGGCAAGGCTCCGGGCGTTATCGTTGAGGAGAAGGGGCTCAAGCAGCTCAGCAACGACGATGAGATTCTTACAATCGTGCGAAAGGAGTTCGACTCCAATCCCACCCAGCTTGCTGGCTACCTTGGAGGGAATGAGCGACTCCACGGCTTCTTTGTAGGTCAGGTAATGAAATCTACCGGTGGGTCCGCTAATCCGAAGAAGGTTAACGACCTCATTCGGCAGGAGGCAGCGGCTCGGAAGGGGGCGTAGGGAGGCTCGCAGCACCTCCCAGATATGAAGAATCTCCCTACTCCCATTCCTGTTCCAATTGATGCCACTACGGTAGCCTTTTATCTTGAGGTTCCCCGTAGCCATGTAGTACTACTCACAGTGTATTTCGAGCTCTATGATGGTGTTGGCACAGTGCGAACACTAGACAAGGAGGGCGCTGTAGTGTGCGTGCTCACGACCCCGTCCCAGGCGCAAGATTGTGTAAACGTCTTGCATGCTATCAGGGAGCAGGTGTCATGGGAGCCGTGCTCAGAAACTCCCAAGAGCGCTTTGTAAGGCAAAAAGATGATCAAGTTTATCCATCGCAACAAGCGGTTCATCACCGTTGTATTCGCGTTTATCGCTGTTTGCTTCATGATAACAGGCGTGGGCGTCGACATCCTTCACAACGGCGCTAATCCCAACGAGGACCTGATCGAGGTCAACGGTCAGGAGCTCTCGGCCAGCGATCTCAACCGCTCCGAGCGAGGGATTGAGTCTCGATATCGACAGATGTTTGGTGAGAACTTTGCTCAATTCGCGAGTTCGCTCAACCTCAACATCCGCCAACAGGCGATCGATTCTCTGATAGATAGGACTATCCTCGACCAAGAAGCCTCTCAGCTAGGCTTCGCCGCCTCGGATGATGCAGTACGTCAGTATCTTCTCACTAATTTCTTTAAGGGATCGAACGAGGACTCCTCCTTCTCCCCCGCCAACTACCGTAACCTACTCCAGGGTCTCGGCATGTCCGCGCCCCAATTTGAACAGGAGATAAAGGACGAGATCGCTCGCACCACACTTATAAATATCCTCCGAGATGCAGCGGTTCCAACCAAGAAAGACTCTGAGAGTCTTCTGAAGCGACAAAAGACGAAATATTCGGTCGTGGCAGCCACAATGACGGCATCGGAAGCTGCGGTACCCGCCCCCTCTGAGACCGACCTCAAGAAGTACTACGAGAGCCATGCAACCGAGTATGAGATCCCTGCGCAAGTATCATACTCATACGTCACGTTCCCTCCGATTGAGTTTGAGAAAGAGGTCCAACTTACCCCTCAAGATGTCGAGTTCTTTTACTCAGAGAACGCCGCGAAATACACAACGCCTGAGCAAATACACGCTCGCGGAATAAAGCTTCTCTACCCAAAAGAGAGCGATCCTAAAAAAATGGCTGCTGTGCGCGAGAAGGCGACCAAAGCTCGTGAAGAGGCTCTCTCTGGTGCAAAGTTCGAGGACATCGTAGCAAAATACTCC
Organism: Deltaproteobacteria bacterium; assembly: GCA_023262305.1. Taxonomy (GTDB): domain Bacteria; phylum Bdellovibrionota_C; class UBA2361; order UBA2361; family OMII01; genus OMII01. The sequence goes on along the minus strand of JALRCK010000085.1, from coordinate 4,780 downwards.
GACGACCTCCCAACCAAGATCCTGGGCGGCGACCTCGGATGGATCAAGAAGGGCGACAAACCGAAGGCGATCGATGAAGCTCTTACCAAAACTGCCCCGGGAGCGATCTCCGATCTTATAGAGACCGACTACGGATTTGAAATCATCAAAGTTGAGGAGAAGAAGGCTTCCGCACCCCGTCCGCTGGACGAGGTAAAAGCTGAAATTGAGAAGGAGCTCCGTTCTCGCGAGGCTCCGGCGTACGCGGCAAATCGAGCTCGGGAAATCTTGCAGCAAGCGCAGAAGAACGGAAAGAGCCTGACAGAGTCACTCCCCGCCGGCATCACCACCAAGGAGACCAGTGAACCCCTCCCTCAAGGCAAAGATCCAGAGGTTACTCTTGTCGGACTCACTCAGAACGTCTTCATGATTTCAGCCGCTGATCGGCTCAAGCCGACTTTAATTGAGCTAGGCGAACTCTCTGTGCTCGTTCAGGTGAAGGAGTACAAAGATCCAACGACCCCTCCATTCGAGCAGGTTAAAGACAAAGTCCTCGCTGCAGTCAAAGCAGAAGAGGCGCTCAATACAAAGGCTCAAGAGCTTCTCAAGGTTGCCCAGGCTAACCCAGCCACCTTTACAACCGAAGCTCAAGCTCGCGCGGCTAAGGTCGTAGGTCCCTTTGAGATATCTCGCGAGGAATCGTCCTCTGATAAATTCCCTACGATGACCCAACAGATGAGGACGGCTGTGCTCAAGTCGGACAAGCCGCATCAGGTCGTAGATCGAGTCTTTGCGGGCGGCAAGGAATTTACGCTCCTGAAGGTCGAAGAGATCAAGGCTCCGGTCATTACCGACCCAAAGAACTCTGAGGAGCTCACCAAGTACAAGACTCAAGCAAGCCAGGAGCTTGCAAATAATATGATCACCTCAACCCTTGAGCTCTTTAAGAGTCGATCAAAGATCGATGTGAATCCATCCCTGATGGAAGCACAATAACCGACTGGCCACCACGCGATGTCCTTGGAGTGTTATCGGATTCGGGATATCAGCTCACCGTCCTACCCATCGCTCAGCGATCTACAAGAGGTTCGGTTTGCTGAGGCTGCTCGACTCCGAGGTCTCATATGTCGGGACATGTACGGTGACTCTCCCTACGGACTCTACATGCTTCCTCACGCTACGATCCGCGGAGATTCTGGGTATATTTTTTTCGGAGAAACCCCAATCGTCGAGCAGAACGCGGATTTCCTTCGACACAAAAAATTCCTACGCCCTCGGTTCGACGACATCTCCAAACGCTCTGATGAAGTCGTGAAGGCTGACGAGATCGTTTCGCTTGTCTCTCGACGACATAATTGCTTTTGGCACTGGATGATGGATTCGCTGCCGAAGGTTCTTCTAGCAGAGGAGTCAGGGTTTCGCGGAACATACCTGATCCCCTCCCCCGCCATGGCACCATGGGCATCTGAGAGCCTGGCGATCGTTGGAATCCCTGGAGATCGAGTGCTCGCAAGGGATGGGCGCGATCTACACGCCGCGCGGCTGTACATACCGACCTACTTCTGTGGATATAACGCGCATCACAATCTACCGTTCATCCAAATGTTTCGGGATTGGATTCGGTCGTGTGCCCCCGCCGCGAAATCCCACAGCCACAAGAGAATCTTTGTTGGCCGACGCTCCGCCGTTCAACATCGCAAGGTGCTGAATCAGGACGAGCTCTTCGCAGTTGCTTCAAAGCTTGGATTTGAGTCGGTATTTTTTGAGGAGCTTCCCCTGCGGGAACAACTGGCTCTAGCATCCACCTCAGAGGCCATGATTGGAGCGCACGGCTCAGGGCTGACACACACCCTCTTCATGAACGCGGGCTCCCTGGTTGTAGAGCTTTTTCCCTTTACGCGTCGCCAAACCAACGATTGCTATGAGCAGCTCTCAACTATTACAGGGCACCGCTATCACCCCATCGAGAGCGAACTCGATCAGGAGAGTGATATTCGGATTTCTCCTCCTATCCTCCATGCCCGATTGACGCAGGAACTCTAACTTTCGCCTCTCTTCAACCGCCTTTTTAACCTTCCAATCCCCCTCTGCTCGGGATATCTTTCCGGCATGAATCGCCTCTTCAACGCTCTCGCCCTCCTTGCAGCCACATCTCTCACCATAATCAGCGTTGGTTGCGGTAGTGGTGGGGGTGGAAGCGATCAGCCGTCAAACCCTGATATTCGTGTGGGAGCCCTCCTCAACCTCTCGGGTCCCTACAGTGGTAACGATCAGCTCGTCTACCTCGCTCTCTATCAAGCTGCTCAAGAGGCACGGAGTTCACTCGGTGTCACTATTGCGATCGATGCCCTTGATACGCAAGGAGACCCAACTATTGCGACGCAACAACTTCAGTCGCTTCTCGACAAGGGCATTCGCGTCGTTGTTGGTCCGTCGACGAGCGGTGAGGCTCAAGCTGTGCTCCCCCTTGCGAACGCCGCAGGTGCCCTTCTTGTGAGCGAGTCGAGCACCGCACAGTCTCTCGCTATCCCTAATGATGCTCTCTATCGACTCTCTCCAACCAACGTCGTTCAGTCACAAGCAGTAGTTGACCTCATGGCGCTTCAGGGGAAGCGCGCTCTTATCACAGTCAATAGGGATGATCTCGGGAATCAAGAGGAAGCGACAAGTGTTCGCGCATTCGCCTCGCAACGAAGGTTCTCGCTTCAACCCCCCATCACCTATCCCACCTCGGCGTGGAGCGATTTCGATAGCGTAGCGCAGCAGATAGTTACTGCCGCTACAACGGCCTCTGCAGGGGGTGCCGAACAGGTTGCCATCTTCATCGCCGGATTTGACGAAGTAGCAAACCTTCTCGCAGCCTGCAGTACCTATGAGCCACTCAACAACTACACGTTTTATGGCTCCGATGGCACCGCCCAAAACACACAGATCATCTCAAGCGCGCGCCCTGCTTATTTCGCCGCGGATGCAGATGGATTTCCAAGCCCATTCCTCTCGGTCCCAGCGAATCAAGCAGCGCTGGCACAACAAATAACAGACGCAATAGGCGGCACCTATCCAAACGGCTTCGCCCTCAACGGTTATGACGCGATTCTTATTATGGCGAATGCCTACCTCAACGACCCACAATTTACTACTGGAGGAGTCGCGACCAGGCAGGCATTTGTGAAGGCCGCGCAAGGATACCAGGGCGTCACTGGCGTCATTCAGCTGAACGGATCAGGAGATCGAATTACGGCTGACTATACGTTCTGGGGAGTGTGCTACCTTAACGGCCTGACAAACTGGTATTCAGTAGGCCATTGGACTCCGGCGAGCCCAAGCTCTCAGCGAGGAACGGCATCGTTCTCTGGATGTCCTGTTGAGTAGAGCCTGCCGTGGGCCTACGCTTTACCGTCCTGCTACGAGACCGGCAGGGAGTGCATCAATTCATTGAACAGCTTTAAGAAGCGCTCAACGGTTTTTGGATACCCCTTCCCAAAACGCTTGATAACTCTCTCGTAGAACTCTTCGGGCGTCGTCGCCACGATCAGCTCAGTTCTCCAAAAGAGAGGATGCTGATCAAGTATGGAACGGCGACGGTTGAAGTAATTTAAGGTGAGTCGAGACCTCATCGCGTCGTGAAAGAACTCGCGCTTCTCAGATTTCAGGGAGTGGAACACCTTGGCGTACGACCGATATTCCTCTCGGCTGCTAAAATCACCAAATCGCTTCCTGCTCTGAAAGAACCGAACTGGGTGGTATTCAAAAAGAACCCCATCAACGAGAAAGTCGACAGCTATCGTGTTACCGTTTCGATCCTCGCCGATTGGTACCTGAAAGGTCACCCCTTGCTGCACATCGAAGTGAGGAACGAATTGCTGCAAGATCTTCGCACAGATCGCCTCTGACCGTGAACAAAACCGAACTGGGTCCGGACTATTGGCCACAGAGATATCGATACACAGCTCAGTGCGCTCTGCTCGTCCCGGATTGCGGTTTTCGTGGTGGCGTTTATGGCGTCGACGTCGGTGCTCTCGAGGTTCTGCGTCTTCAGCGTATTCGTCGAGATTTGAGCCTGATGATTCTAACAACAGTTCGCGTGAATTAGCCGTGGAGTCTTCTTTCAAGACACCCCTCCTTTTCAACCTTAACGGCGACGTTCCGTCCTGGAACTTTTCACCGTCTTGTTAGTTAAGATGAGAAGGATGGGGGGTTGGATTCCGTTTTACCGACTATTTTTTCGTTCTATATTACTACGCGAGGTCCGTAACTACCAAACACGAATGGGCTTTAGTCGCGAGCTTGGCGGGGCAAGCGGCAACGGTCACTGCCTCATTGGTAAAAGCACTCCATGCGTCACGTTTACCCTCACCCAGGGCTATTACCACACTGAGATCGGCATTCGTAATCAAAGCAGCGCTTGCTGTCATGCGGTCAGGAGGCGGCTTTGGTGAATCATGGAAATGAAGGAATCGAGGCTCCCTCTCTTGAAGCGTGGGGTGATTCGGGAAGAGCCCAGCTACATGCCCATCCTCTCCTACTCCAAGCACTACGACCGTGAATTTTCCACCGAAGGCCTTAAGCTCCTCAAGGTAGGCACCACATCCGAAGTCCGCGACCTCTTTCTTTGTAATAAAGGGATGCAGCTGCCTCTCAGAGATGGTCCCTTTTGCAACCAACGAATCAAAAAGAAGCTTCTTCAGACCGCCAAAGTTACTCTGTTCATCAGTGAGCGAAACGAGTCGCTCATCCACCATGAAAAATTGCATGCGCCCCAAAAGCTCTTTAGCTTGATTGACCGACTCCCTTTCCAAGG